>NZ_DBFZUT010000048.1:0-41013 GCF_048519415.1 Faecousia sp.
TCCCGCTGGGAATACTTACAACAAAACAGGAGGTGGACAGCATCAGTACACAGAGGAAACCGTCGCCGGAGCAGGCAAAGAAAGAGCTTGCCGAACAGCTCTGGCTGAGCTACTACAATCAGGTTCTGTTTGAAGCCGGACTGATTACGGAGACGGAACGCAACCGCATGAAAAACAAAATCAGCGCATTGGCGCCGTCCGCCTCCAATGGAGTTGACAGGAGCGTCCTGACGTGATGCTCCTGTCAGAAATTCACACTTGCTTGTTTCGCGCAGGTGTGATATGGTAGAAAAAAACATGATAAAACGAAAAAACGAAGGAGCGCACCAAATGGACATACATACGATCAGAATGGAGTTAAGAACAAAGTCCATTTACGATTTGCCGCTGCGCGTGACCTACTATGCGCGTGTGTCGTCTGAGAGTGACGAGCAGCTGAACTCACTGGGCAATCAGGTTTCCTACTATGAGGATCTGATCCGAAGGAATCTCCCGTGGACATTCGTGCCGGGGTACATTGACGAGGGCTTGTCCGGTATCTCCACGAAAAAGCGCGAAAACTTCAACCGCATGATCGAAGACGCCGCCGAAGGCCAATTCGACTTGATCATCACCAAAGAAATCTCCCGCTTCGCCCGAAACACGCTCGACTCTATCCAGTACACGCGCCAGCTTCTGAGCTACGGTGTCGGTGTATTCTTCCAGAACGACAACATCAACACGTTCGATGAGGATGCCGAACTGCGCCTGTCCATCATGTCGTCTATCGCGCAGGACGAGCTGCGCAAGCTGTCCTCGCGCGTGAAATTCGGTCACCAGCAGGCGATCAAATCGAGCGTCGTGCTTGGAAACAGCCGCATTTTCGGCTACACAAAAGCGGACGGGAAGCTGGTCATTGACGAAACGGAAGCGCCGATGTTGCGGGAACTGTTTGAACTTTACGCGACCGGCGAATACTCCATGAAGCAGCTGGAAACGCTGTTCTGGGAAAAAGGCTATCGCAATCACAACGGCAAGAAAATCGCGCACACCACCATGTCCAACATCATTTCAAATCACAAATACAAGGGCTACTACGTTGGCAACAAGGTCAAGGTCGTGGATATGTTCACGAAGAAGCAGAAATTCCTCCCGCCGGAGGAATGGGTCATGTTCAAGGACGAAACAGGCGAAATCGTACCGGCGATCGTGTCTGAGGAAATCTGGGACGCTGCGAATGCTGTCCTGAAAAAGCGCAGCGAGGATGTGAAGGCTCGGCAGGGCGTCTGCAACCACGCCAATCTCCTGACAGGAAAGCTATGGTGTACGGAGTGCGGGCAGCCCTACTACCGCCGCGAATCCGAGGACAAGAGCGGTAGAAAGAACAGCAAATGGCTCTGCTCCGGCAAGATCAAAAACGGCGCGGATTCCTGTAAATCCTTTGCCATCTACGAAAGCGAGATCAAGCCGCTGCTGTTCGAGGTGTTCCGCGACACGGCGGCAGACGCCGATGCGATGGTGGAAGAATATATCCGTATGTACAATGAGCTGACGCAGCACGGCTCGCTCCGGAAAAAGATTGAACAGCAGAATAACATCATCGATCAGGCAAATCGGAAGAAGAATAAGCTCCTGCAGCTTGCTGCAGACGACAGTATTACGAACGCGGATTTCAAGAAGATGACTGCTGACTGCAATCGTGAAATAGAAGAAGCCGAAAAGGAAATCACAGAACTGGAGCAGACAGCCGCCGAGGGAGACGCCTTCAAGCAGAAGATCGACGAAATCCGCAGAGTCCTGACGAATGCCCAGCGTGACGCGGCGCAGGGAATCATCACGAAGGAGTTCATCAACAAGTATATCAGCAAGATCTTCGTGACACCGAAGGACGACACGACCATGCTGCTTCAGGTCAAGATCTTCACCGGGGAAACGACGGAAAAGTACCTCCGGAAACTCGAAAGCCGCACGGGTCACATCACCCGTGATTTGGCTGAACAGTCAGAAAAGCCAGACGCCGCAAGGGTTTTCGACTCTGACGATTCTATGGGTCACACGTTCAAGAAGATGATCGAGGCCTACGAGCGCAGCATGAAGTAAGACTCCGGACCGCGGCAGATCCCTGCCGCGGTCCAAATCTCATAATGCGCCGTCTCCGATATTCTGTGCCGTACATTGCAGGAAAAAACCTGCCAAAAGATAGTGATCCCGCCCCTTGCGGGGCGGGACCTCGGCAGCCCGATTCTTTGCCGCCGCGCAATGATTTCAATCCACTCGCCCCTTGCGGGGCGGGACCGCTAGGGTCAGGAGCCGCGCAGACCGAGCAAAATTTCAATCCACCCACCCCTTGCGGGGCGGGACGATTGGCCCGGTGCAAGGACAGCTTGATCCCAAATTTCAATCCACCCGCCCCTTGCGGGGCGGGACCCGGCTCCTCGTAGGTATGCCCCTCGGCGTACTGATTTCAATCCACCCGCCCCTTGCGGGGCGGGACTAGCGACTGCTACTATGTCGACGGGATCATCCTTATTTCAATCCACCCGCCCCTTGCGGGGCGGGACTGTGCAAGACTATGTCCGCTGCAGCAAAGAGTTATTTCAATCCACCCGCCCCTTGCGGGGCGGGCCCGATGCCATGCAGAGCTGCAGAACGCCGAATGCATTTCAATCCACCCGCC
This sequence comes from Faecousia sp., assembly GCF_048519415.1. Taxonomy (NCBI): domain Bacteria; kingdom Bacillati; phylum Bacillota; class Clostridia; order Eubacteriales; family Oscillospiraceae; genus Faecousia; species Faecousia sp. The sequence continues at coordinate 2,657 of NZ_DBFZUT010000048.1, forward strand.
CCTTGTGGGGCGGGACTCCGGCTCGTCACGACGCGCGCATCCTCACGGTCATTTCAATCCACCCGCCCCTTGTGGGGCGGGACCTCGATCGCCTCGTTAATTGTTGCCACAACCTTCATTTCAATCCACCCGCCCCTTGCGGGGCGGGACCAGCTTTCTCGTTCTGCTCCTCCTAATAGTTTTATTTCAATCCACCCGCCCCTTGCGGGGCGGGACAGCGATCTTGCACAAAAAAACTGTGCAAAACATCGCATATTGCACAAAAAGTGCATTTACCCTGGCCGTATTGAGCGGTTTTCTGGCTTTGATGCGGCCATTTTTCTGCCAAACGTGCACAAATTTCGGTGCGAACCTTCCGAAGAATCGCTGCTCGCTCCCCGTTCGCACGCTTATACCATCAGGACCCCCTCCGGCTGATAGCCGGCATTGATGCCGAAGTGTTCCACCTTGGCTTCATAGCGATTGCCCAGATAATAAAACCGCAGGCTGTCCTTCTCCTTGTCCATCAGGGAACAGAGCTTATGCTGAAGCTGCCTGCACTGCGCAGCATCCAATATGCACTCGAACACGGAATTCTGGACGCGCTGCCCATAGTTCACGCATTGCTTTGCAATCAGGCGGAGCCGCCTCCTTCCTGCCGCATCCTGCGTATTCACATCATAAGAGATCAGAACCAGCATAGGCTCACTTCCAGAGAAACGGCGGATAGGCATCCAGATCGCGCAGAGAATCGAGCGAACCCGCCTCCATGACCGGATATCGCAGATCATATTATCCACAACAGCCGAACCGTTCTATTCTGTCAGGAGCACACCGTGCATATAGCCCAAAAAGCTGTCGTACCCCAGCGTCCATTGATAAATGCCGTCGGCGATCTCTCGCAGATGCCACAGCACGATCTTCTCTTTCCGAACGGAGACCGCATGCCGCTGCAGCTCCTGCCAGCTTGCTCTGCCTTCCGCAATAGCCGATGCCATGGAGTCATCAGGAACCGCGAGAACCGTTTTCTGATCGATTACCCGGAATTTCTGCGCAAGGGTTCTGAACTGCTGTGCCGCTTCCAGCTCTGCAAAGTCACAGATCGCGCTCATGCAGCTGTCGTCCCGGACAAGCTCATCCTGCATGGAGCGCGTGCTGAGTTCCGGTGTGATTGGAAGTCTCTTTTGGAAATAGCTTCTGAGCACCGCTGCAGAGACATCCAGCGCCGGATTTTTTGGCAGCATGGAATCATCCTGCAGCGGAAAGCTCCACATGACCGCTTCCGTGTTTCTGCCGTGGCGGTTGACCCTGCCCGCAGCCTGCAGGAGCGACAGCAGCGAGGATATTTCCCGGAATCCCGTCCGGAAGGAAAAATCAACGCCAGCCTCCACGCAGGAGGTCGCCACAAGCGTCCAATCCGCGTCATCCGGATCAGCCAGCCGCCGTCTGATCCGATCGATCGTATTGCCGCGGTCCTCCGGCGTCAGAGCCGTAGACAGATGCTCCACATGCGTCTGTCCAAATTCTGCAGCCATATCCGCCGCGATCACGGCCGCACTCTGGACCGTATTCAGGATCAGCAGCCGGGGACCCGGTGCTTCCTGCACCCACTCGGCCAGCTCTTTCCGCCCGATTGGCTTCTCTCGCCACCGGAACGTGATCCGGCTACTTTCGTACCGGCTCAATTCTCTCTGCAGGTCAGGTCGGACCAGCTCCGCGATCTCCGGTCGGGGCATAGAGAGTCCGGATAACGGTTGGAGTTCCCAATACCGGACCAGCGAACCGGAAGCCAGCACCCAATAGCAGCTCCATTCGTCTGACAGAACATTCATCCAATGCCATGCAAGCGGAAGGAGCCGGAGCGGCAGTGCACTGTGTGCCTCATCGACAAAGATCAGGCTGCCCGGCAGCTCATGCAGCCGCCGCAAGGCCGCCGGATTATGGGAAGACAAGGTCTCAAAGAATGCGACCGCAGTCGTCACAACGATCGGCGCGCGCCAGAGCGCAGTAAGATAGCGTGTCTCGATATCCTCAAAATCCGCTCTGGAATGCAGCTCTGCCACAACATCTTCCGGTGTCTCCCTCGGAAGCACGAGCGCTTTCCGGTAAATATCAACAGACTGGCGGATAATGCTGGTATAGGGCAGGACTACAAAGATTCGGCGAGCATTCCGTTTGCAGGCCTGCTCCAGAAGATGCGCCATCACCGCCGTCGTCTTGCCGGAGCCAACAGGACTTCCGCACACGGAAAAGCCGCTATGAGCCTCCACCGATCGGCAGGACTGATACAGCTCTCTGCGCAGGCTGCTGCGTTCGTCCGTCTCGCCGAATTTAGACACATAGTGGTCCAGCGCAGCGAGCCGTTCCTGCGGGCGCAGCTCCGGCATGGCTTTTTCAGTCTGCCCGAATGCCGCGGCCGTGTCGCCGTGGTCGGCATCCGCAAGACAGGAAAGCGCCATACGGAGGAACACCGCCGGGTCCCCGTCATACGCCTGCACTTCTTTGTTTGGCTTCCGGGGAAAAAGCGCTTCATGCTGCCGAAGCAATGCAGGCAGCGCAGCATCCGTCTCTGCGCGCACCTCGGCATTCCCATTTCGGAATATGGAGCATCCTCTTGCTGCAAATTCCGTCGACAGATCGGGGAGGCCCTGGTGATGGGAGTATACCAGCATTGCGGCACAGCCGCTCCCCATCTTCTGCAGGGCGGCGCTTCCGGCGTCGGTATGGTCCACAGGCAGATGCCTCCGCCTTCTGCTCTGCTCACACAGAACGCTCTGGTTCCGTTCCTCCAGCTTCCCCAGATCGTGGAGCAGCGCGCTGTCGCGAACGATGGTTGACAGGATACCGTTTGCTTTCACCGAATAGCATTCTGCCTCAGCCGCGTATTTTCCCGCCCTTTCGCAGACACCGCGGACGTGCGCTTCGTAGGTCTGCGGCGGATAATTCTTTCGCGCACTGTGCGCAAGCGGCGTTCTCATCCCCGCAATATCAGGTCCGTGCAGCTTTCTACGCGCGCAAGGAGGTCCTCCGGCAGTCCCGTTTTATCCTGATAATCGGTCCACGATGTGGACGGCTCGTCAGGGTTTCCCAATTTAACGGGGGTCAGCGCCTCCAGCAGCAGATGCTCCGGGCAGCTTCCCAGAATGCTCTTGTGCTCAATGTACCATGCATGACGGATCCGGACATCCGGCCGGATCGCAGAGCGGTTCTGCTCATAGGCGTGCGGGATAAGCAGCTTGAGCAGTTCAATATCATCCGCCGTGCAGCCGCTTTTCTCTGCTTGATTCGGATTGACAAAAAACGGCATGCAATATACCCCATGGTCCACAATACGATATGCCATCGGCGCCATGCCCCGGTCCTTGCCGCTCTCCACACCAGCCTTATTGGTATTTGTCTGCCGGATGATCTCGACCGGCGCGAGGGAAATGCCCATTCCAAATTGTACGACGCCGGTTCGGATAAAGTTGTCTTCCCCTTCTTCGAGGAAGGTATTGCCGAAAACACGGGCGTCCCAGTATCGCTCGACAAATTTGCGTCTCCCGCTCTGCAGTGAGTTTTCCCTCATCTCTTCTTTGATCTGGCTTCGGTTCCGTCCGCGGTGTTCGAGGATCAGGTATTGCTTTTCATTTTCTTTCCCGCTGAATTTTTCCGGCAATGCTTTGAAAAACGGCGTATCGTGCTCATCCTTGTCATTCTGCTCGATCAGATCACGCAGCTTCCGCTTGAAGGAGACCGGAGAGATCTCCCCGCGGCCGTTGTCACGCTGTCTGGGCTCGCCATCGCGGTCCGGATCGCCATTTGGGTTTGAGTTGACTGCTTCGAGGACCAGAAGTCCGGTTGCACGTTTGATCTCATGATTCATGATTTGATTCCTCCTCTAATTTCATTTCTTTCTCAGAAAATGACGCCAGATAGCCAATAAACAGCTGCGCCTTCTCTTCATCGTTGAACCTGGACGGCACAGTCTGACTATTCCAAAGCCTCGTTGTGATCTGCTCACAGACCCGATACAACCACCCGGCACGAGCTGCATGCTTCTTGTTTTCGTTGTCACTCTTCCGGCGGTAGACTTTCGCCCACGCATAATATGGCATGATCCTCTGGCTCAGCACCGGCAGCATGCGGAGCGGTGACTCCGATACGCTGCGGAACATGCTGCTTCCCACAAGCTCCTGCGGCTTTTGTCCGTCGCGCACGACATCGCAGTACAATTCATGCAGCTCATCAGCCGCCTTGAGCAGCTGGCCATAGAGATATGGCAAGTTCTCCATATAATCTTCCTTTCTGATTCTCATTCGGTCCAGAAATAGTCCCAGCAGGAGCAGCTGCTTCCCTGCAGCTTCCTGTATTTTCTTTTCTTTCTGTATGTCCTCTTTCTTCTTTTCCTTACTGCATTTTGGTTTCCTCAAAAGTGGTCCGATGACCATCGCGCTCTCGGTCAAGCGGAGCAGATCGGCTGTAACGGGCAGCTTCGGGTCCATCAAGAGCTCTATACCGTGATATTGGGAATACGGTCTGTACTTATCCGTCACAGCATCGCCGTCCCGTCTCCAGAAGCCGTTCAGAATACCGGCAGCCTCCAGCGGGTACAGGTCCTCCGGCTTGTCAAAGGGAAATGCAGGGAGATTCCCGCAGCCCCGCGACCATGCTTCGCAGCACCGCTCCAGCTCGGCAGGATCGGTCTGCTTGGTGTAGACGATCTTTGTGCGGGCTTTGTCAATTTTTCTGAGTATAAATATCCTTATCCATTCTGCGTGAGTATCTGTCCCATCCTTTTTCGGGCGCAAAAGCTCCCGAAGGAACTGCTCTGCCTGCGCAGAGAATGTTACACTCATGTCTGGCATCCTCTTGAATATCCGGGTGTAAGAAATCGGAACTTCCGGCCAAGAGGACGGATACGCAAAAAGGATCTCATTCTTATCCGTGTTGATCCATGTTCGATTCTCCTGTTCCTTCTCACTCCCGATCCATGCAAGCGCTGATTGCAGTCGTTGGCGCATCTCGGATGAGACCGGATAGCTTTCCCCTTCAAACCGTCCATATCGGCTCTGGCACGGCTGCCCTTTGAACATGGTCCGAAGTGTCACTTCAAATCCGCCCGCCAGCTTGACGCTGGGCATCGGCTCATCTACCGGCTGAAAGCAGATGCCGAAAGCATCGATTTCCCTTTTCTGCTTCTCTGCACCACTTGGGGGATTCGCATGCAGCAAATGCTCATTTACTTCAAGAACAAACCTGTTACTGACTGCAGCGATATTATCATCGATCAGTTTTAATGCATCAAACGCAACGGAAAGGGAGCCATAATCACTCTCTGCATCAGCTCCTGCCTTTCCCAAATAAAAGAGCAGCGTCAGCGCCAAGGCAGTATCCTTCACACTTCGCAGCAGCTCCCATGCTTTCCGCTCCAGTTCGTTATGAAGAAGCGTCGGGTCTGCAAAATATTCCGTCTCCTCAAGCAGACACCGAAGTGGTCTATACCGGGCTGCAGCGGACTGGAATTCCGCCTCATGTGCCCGTTCCATGGAAGTTCTGAACTTCTTTTGGACCTTATCGCCCCAGTTATTTTGCGTGCACCATGTTTTCATTTTGCAAATGCAGGCTGTATCGATCTTTTCGGGGTGCTTTTTCAGGTCAGCCAGCTCTCTTTTTACGGATTCATCTGTGATCCGGTACAGAGGTGCAAGATTCATACAGGGATAGGTACCCTGATTGTCACCATATTTTCGGATGCTTTTGCCCAGTTCTGCACTTACGGACGAAATATCCGCAATTTTTCCACCGGAAACCGTGATACGTACGCAGGGTGCATTCTGCCGAATATTGGGGATTGGCTTATATTTGGGGTGCCAACTCTGTCTTTTGACCTGTGCATCATCAAGCACCCGCGCAAGCTCATACAACTCATTGATCACGGTACTCCTCCTCTCTTACCGGATATTCGAGAACACCTTGATGAATGCAGAGGTCCATATCATAAACCGCCTGATATATGGCCCGCTCATTTGATTCGTGTCCTGTCAGAAACACCCTGCGCAGCATGGATGGAATGTGGATATCCGGAAGCTCCTTGCAGACCTTTGTGGTCTCACGGAACGGGCCGAAATATGACAGCGTGAATTCGCTCCATCCGAGGAACGGCGTCATATAGGATTGCCCGCGCAGCAAGCGCCGGTTGAACATTTCCTGATAGGCGTGCCCCGGCGAGGTCGTGCGCCGGTCCCATTCGCGGGCTCTGTCCGGAAGCTTCTCCTTATTTGGGTTGGGGATCACATCCGCATAAAGCCGATAGCAGACACCGGTCAGCACCGTGGCAAACAGCTGGTAGTTGTTATCCTTGCTGATCAGACTGGACTTTCGAAGCGGTCCGCCGTAATTCGTTGCATAGGAGTGGTACTGCGGCGCGGAGCACAATTCCACTTTTCTCGGTATGATCCGGACCGCCGGACCCCAAAGGATACTCTCAAACAGACCGCGCACTGCGGAATAAGTCGGTGCCGGATAGCTGCACGGAGAATCTCCGGTGTCCGGCCGCGTCCAAAGCGCCGTGTCCCCTGCGACCTCCATGGAGACCTGATATGTTTTATGGATCATTGGCTATTCCTTCCTTTCCTCCATAACGCATTCGGTATGCTTCCTCTCATCTGCCCTCATCATACATCATCCGCTGTCCAATAAATTGGACTCTGCCCAAAAAATTCAACATTTTTCTCTCTTTTTTCAAATATCCGCAAAGCTCACTATTCTTTCCTTCATTATATCTCATATTTCAGCATAATTCAACAATCATATGACGTTTTTCTGAACATTTATTCGACAGTTTGACGAACCCCCACCATTCTCTGCCGCTGTTTCGCGTAATTTCCCCCCGGCGGCACGCGGGGCTTGACGGGAGCGGCTCAAAATGATAAAATATCTATGTTTCAGAATGCAGATATGCCGCTGTGGTGGAATAGGCAGACACAAGGGACTTAAAATCCCTCGCCCTAAAAAGCGTACCGGTTCGACCCCGGTCAGCGGCACCAAAAAAGGCACGCCGGTCGGATACCGAGGTATCAGCGGCGTGCCTTTTCTATTTGATTGGAGAAATATGAGATGGACATTCGGGAATACAGGGAATACAAGGCCGAGGATGTCCTGCGCCTCTACGCCAGCGTCGGCTGGACGGCCTACACGGACGACCCGGCAGCGCTGGAGCGCGGCTTCCGCCATTCGCTGCTGGTTCTGGCCGCGTGGGAGGACGGCGAGCTGGCCGGGCTGATCCGCGCAGTCGGCGACGGCGCGACGATCGTGTTCATTCAGGATATTCTGGTCGCGCCGGAGCGGCAGCGCCGCGGGATCGGCACAGCCCTGCTGCGCGCCGTGCTCGAGCGATTCAACGGCGTGCGGCAGATCGAGCTGACGACGGACGACACGCCGGAGACGGCCGCATTTTACCGCTCGCTCGGCTTTACCGACTTTGCCGGCCTAGGCTGCCGGGGCTTCATGCTGGATTAGAATATAAGGCAACACCGCACAATTCAGCAAAAGCATTTAGCGCGAGATTTTTTGTCGAGGCAAGGTTTGAAACGTGCAGATGTACTCTGTGTACCCGCAAGGGGCATGCCGCATCCGTAGGGCGGCAAAGCCGCCAACGGCTGCGCAATACCTCAAACTTTTCGAACCGACGGATCGGCGAAAAATATCCGGCAAAGGCCGAAGCTGCAATTGTGCGGCGCTGCCATAAATTGACCCGCTGCAGGGAACCCTGCAGCGGGCTTTTGTTATTTACGCGTTATGGGGACTCAGTTCGCGTAGGCACGCCAGAGGAACGTCACGGCGTGAGCACGCTGGCAGAGCGTATCCGGCTCAAAGTGCGTCTCATCCATGCCCTTGACAATGCCGTTCTCTACGCCCCAGGCAACTGCCTGCGCATAGTAGGCATTGGCCGGGACATCGGCAAACGTCGTGCCGCTTGCCTGCGGCATGCCCTTCGCGCGCCACAGGAACGTCAGCGCATGCGCGCGGCTGCAGGCCGTATCCGGCTCAAAGTGCGTCTCATCCATGCCCTTGACGATGCCGTTCTCGACACCCCAGAGGACTGCGTCATAGTAGTAGGCAGAGGCATCGACATCAACGAACGGATTGGTCGTCGTCTTCGGCTGCGGCATACCGTTTGCACGCCACAGGAACGTCAGCGCCTGCGCACGGGTGCAGACCGTCTCCGGCTCGAAGTGCGTCTCATCCATGCCCTTGACGACGCCGTTTTCCACGCCCCAGAGAACCGCGTCATAGAAGTAGTCCTTCTCGGCCACGTCGACGAACGGATTGCGGATGCGCCAGCCCGCGTAGACCGTCGTGTCGGCCTCGAGCGTCAGGCTTGTGATGGGCTGCGTCAGCGCGGCGTCGAGATACCAGCCGGTGAAGTCATAGCCCTCGCGCTCCGTCACATAGGCGCTCAGGTCCAGGGCAGTACCGACGGGCAGCTCCACGCGCTCCACAACGGAACCGCCGTTGGAGACAAAGCTCAGGACGGCATTGTGCACCGTCTCGATGGTGAATTCCACCCTTGTTTCCGCACTGACGGAGTTGCCGCGGACGGCGACGGCGCGCACGACGGCGGACTGCTCCAGCGTGAACGGGCCGGTGTAGAGCGTGCCGTTCAGAGGATCGGAGCCGTCAAGCGTGTAGTAGATCGCAGCGTCGGCAGGGGCCGCCGTGATGGTCACGGTCTGCGCCTCGGCGTAGCTGCCGCCGTCCGGCGTGATGACCGGTGCCTCGGGCGCCTGCGGGTCAAGCTCGAGCGCCGGAGCGTTCTTCTGCCGGACCTCGCCGTCCAGGATCCAGCTGTCCACCGTCAGGCTGCCGTCCGCACGCAGCTTGATGCTGTAGCGGGTGACGCCGTCCTGCAGGGCGGAACGCAGCTCGTGGTCCTCGCACTGGTTTTCGTTGAGCAGGTCGCGGAACGTCTCGCTGCACAGCTCCGCGCCGGTCATGGCGACCGTGTTGCGCACAACGCCGGTCGAACCCATGGTCACGTTCGTGCCGATGTCCTTTGCAGGCGTCACGACGCTGTTGCCGCTGCGCTGCTCCTGCTCGCTGTTGAAGTAGCCGTAATTCACGGTGCCGATGGCCGTGTTGCGGCCCGCGATGCCGCCGATGTCGCCCGTGGCGTTCTTCGACGTGAGCTTCATGTCGGAATAGTTGTTGCCCGCAACACCCGCCTGCATACCGGCGATGCCGCCGATGGTCGCAGCGTTCACGCCTGCATCGGCATAGATGCTGCCCATGGCGTAGCTGTTGGCCAGGATCGAGAAGCCGTCCAGACCGACGATGCCGCCTGCCAGCGCACTGCCGCTGACGGAGACCGTCGTCAGGTCGACATGGGCGCTGCAGTTCAGGATCACGCTGTCATAGCTCTGACCCACGATACCGCCGACCGTGCTCCAGTCCTTGGAGGACGCGGAGACCGTGCCGGAGACGGCGCAGTTCGTGATGAGCGCGCCTGCGCCGGTCTCGGACTTATCCATAACACCGGCGACGATGCCCGCATAGATGCGGACGCTGCCCGTGCGCTTGATATTGATCTGTGCATTTTCGATGGCGACGTTGCGGATGATCGCGCCGTCGGCATAGGCGAACAGACCGGCTGCGACATAGTCCGCAGGCATCTCCTCCGTGCCGATGCGCAGGCCGAGGATCTTGTGGTTCTGTCCGTCGAAAATACCGCTGAAACAGTGCGCTCCGGCATTGCCTGCCGGGACCCATTTGCGGCCCGCGAGATCGATATCCGCCGTCAGGACGATGTATTCCCCGGCAAAATGCTCTTCCTCATTCACGGCTGCCGCAAAGGCACGCAGCTGATCGGCCGTTGCGATGCGGTACGGGTCGGCCTTCGTGCCGCTGCCGCCGTCGAAGATCGCGGTGGGATCGGCAGGATCATAGGTCGAGGTATCGCCGAGCAGGGCGCGGTTCAGGGCGACCTTCAGCGCGGACTTCAGGGTGCTGTCGTCCGCCGTGTCGTTGTCGGCGCGTTCGACTGTCTGGCTGCTGACCACGGCGGCGAGAATCTCCTCGGCATGGTCGGCGTCGAAGTCCTTCGGGGTGACGATCTCGGCAGAGACGATCTTGCCGTCCTTCACGACGATGCGGACAATGACATGCTCCGCCTCATCGCGGCCGTAGTACACGCCGTCCTGATAGGCATATTTGGGCGTCGGGTCCGGCTTTTCCACGGGAACATAGGTGATGCCCGCCGCGCCGCCGCGCGGGACCGCCTTGCCGTCGACGACCGTCCAGCGCAGGAGCGGGACCGTCAGCTCGGCCGGGTCGACCGGGAATGCGGCAAAGTTCTCATTCAGGGCCGCGGCCAGAGCGGCAGGCTCCAGCGTCATGGCCGTGACGTTGTAGATAAACGCACCGTTAAGCAGATCGCCGTCCTCGTTGTAGCCGGACGGAACGACCGTGCCGAAGGCGACCGGCGGATCGAGGCGCTGATCCTCGATGGTCAGGGCCGCATCCTCTGTATAGTAGCTGTCATAGCTCTCGCTGATGGCCGTGGCCATGCCGCCGAGCGCGCCGACAAACTTCGTCCACGTCTTGGACGTCAGCGTGCAGTCGCTGTAGCAGTTCACAAGCGTACCGGCCTGGCAGCCTGCGATGCCGCCGAGGTAGCTCACGCCGCTGTCGTCCACGGTGCGGTCCGTGGCCGCGGTCAGCGTGCCGGTCGCATAGGAGTTTGCGATGATGCCGAAGGCGTTCATGGCCGTGATGCCGCCCGCCTCGGCGTTTGCCGTCTTGCAGTAGGCGTCGAGCGTGACATCCGCGCCGCAGTTGTAGATTTCGCTGCGCTGGCTGTAGCCGATGAGGCCGCCCGCAAAGCTGCTGTTTGCAAAGCTGCCGTTTTCGGTGCGGACCTGCACCGTGCCCGCCGCATAACAGCGGTCGATGAGCGCAAGGTCGCTGCAGCCTGCCAGCAGACCGGCAGACACCGTCTGCTCGCCCGTGACATAGATGCTGCCCTCCACGCGGAGGTCCTCGACGGAAGCACCGTCCATCAGGGCCGCAAACAGGCCGTAGTACGTCTTCGTCGTGTCGGTCACAGGCGCGCTCGCTGTGCCGATGCTCATGCCGGAAATGGTGTGGCCACGGCCGTCAAAGTGGCCGCGGAAGGCCTGCACACCTCTGTCCGTGTGGCCGATGGGGGCCCACTCTGCGCCGGTCAGGTCGAGGTCGGCCGCCAGAGCGATGTAGGCTCCGTCAAAGTCGCTCTTCGCAAAGAACGCGCGGAAGGCCTGCAGCTGGGCAAGCGTGCGGATGATCCACGGATCCTCCTCCGTGCCGTCGCCGCTGTCAAAAAAGTCCGGCGTCGGGATCTCGGTATCCTCATAGACTCTGGCGCTCAGGACCGTCTTGCCGTCCTCATTGCGCTCCCAGGCATACCATGCCGCCGGGCGCAGCGCAGCCAGCTCCTCTGCGGTAAAGCCGACATCCTCGCCGGTCAGCCAGCGGTCGGTGCGGCCGAGGCCCGCAGTCGAGAGGCCCTCGTTCATGGTGTCTGCAAACGTCTTCGCGCCGGTGTCGGCAGCAGAGACATTCTCCAGCCGGACCGTGTCGCCCATGGCGCCCGCGGCAGCCGTCTCGATCTGCGTGCCGTTGGCCGTCACAACGGAGGCCGTCTCATAGCGGCAGCCGACGACCACGCCGTTCAGCGCGCGGCTTGCGGAAATTTTACCGGCCAGCATACCGGCAGCGGGCGTCGCCACATCCATGGCGTTGATCAGCTTGATGTTGCCAGAGGCATAGCAGTTGTGCAGCAGGCCGGTCGCCTGGCCGATCAGGCCGCCGGCAGCGCCGCTGATGGTGCTGGTGAGCGTGTAGCCGTTGTGGGAGATCACATCGCCCAGCGCAGCACAGTTTGCCAGCATGGCGCCGTTGCTGTTGATGGCGGTGATGCCGCCGACGCAGGTCAGGCCGCTCTTGGAAATGGCGGAGACCGTCACATCGGTCCAGCAGTTCGTGATGACGCCGTACATCGCCTGCGCGCCGAGGATGCCGCCGGCGTAGGCCCAGTTTTCGGCCGTCAGGGAGATGGCGGAGCCGGTGACGGAGCAGTTGTCGATGCGGACGTCCGTGCCGATGCTCAGGGAGCCGCCTGCGATGCCGCCGACAAACGGGCGCGTCCACTGGCCCTCGGCAGAGCCGTAGATGCTCACGCCGGTCAGATGCAGGTTGCGGACCTGCGCGTCGTTTGCCAGAATGTCAAAGAAGCCGAGCGGCGAATCCGAGGCGTCGACCGGGGCGGACTGCGAGCCGATGGTCATGCTGGAGACCGTGTGGCCCCGACCGTCGAACGTACCGGCGAAGGAATGGATCGGCGTCCAGTCGCCGTTCAGGGTGATGTCGGCATCCAGCGCGACATACTGACCGGCATAGGTCTCGCCGTCCGCCGTCGTCGCTGCGAAGGCGCGCAGCTGCGCCTCGGTACGGATGAGGAACGGAGCGGTCTCGGAGCCGTCGCCGCCTGCGAACACCGCATCATCCAGCGAACCGCCGAGGACGACCTTGCCGTCCGCGAGGCCCCAGCTCTGCCAGGCAGCCGGGCGCATGGCCGCAAGGCCCTCGGCCGTGTAGGAGGTGAACGTGCCGCTGCTCGTCAGGTAGGCATCCGTCTCGGCAAGGCCGCTTTCGGAGATGCCGTCGTTCAGTGCCGCGGCAAAGGCCGCATCCGTGACGCTGTCGTGCGCGGTGATCTTGTTGTAGTCAAAATACCACGAGGCGGGGATGGAGCCGGTCGCCTTGACCGTCTGCGTCTCGCCGTTGCAGCGCAGGACTGCGCCATTGAAATAGTGGCCGGAGACGACCACACCGCCGCTCTGCTCGCCGATGAGGCAGCCGAGATAGACGTTCTTGACGCTCTCGGCAGAATCCTGCAGGGAGACATTGCCGGAGGCGTAGCAGTTGTGGGTCAGATAGGCCGAGGAGCCCAGCAGGCCGCCCGCGCGGCACCAGTTGTATTCCGCACTGACGCCCGTGACCGAGACATCGCCCAGCGCGGCCGCATTGGCGATCATGCTGCTGCCGCCGATGGTGGCGACAAGGCCGCCCGCGCAGGCGGGAGAATTGGCAGAGACTGCGGTGACGGTAATATCCGTCCAGCAGTTCGTCACAACGTTTTCGCGGTCGAGACGACCGGCAAGGCCGCCCGCATAGGCAAACGTGCCGGAGGCAGCGGAGATCGTGCTGCCCGTGACGGAGCAGTTGTCGATGCGCACATTGCTGCCCGCCGTGCCCGCGCCGCCGACGAGGCCGCCGGCATAGATTCGGTCATCCAGCGCCGCGCCGGAGCGCTGCACATAGACGGAGGCGTTCGTCAGGTGCAGGTCATGCACCTTGGCCGTGTTGGCCAGCACATCGAAGAAGCCCGCAGAAACCAGCTTGGAGGGCGCATCGGCCGTGCCGATGGTCATGCCGGAGACCGTGTGATCACCGCCGTCGAACGTGCCGCCGAAGCTGTGGACCGGCGTCCACTCGCCGTTCAGGGCGATGTCGGCCGTCAGGACGAAGTAGACATTCGTCGTCACGAGCTTTCCGGCCTGCGTGGCCTCGGCAAAGGCGCGCAGCTGCGCTTCCGTCGCGATCTGATAGGGATCGCCGACCGAGCCGTCGCCGCCTGCGAAGTAATCCGGCTCTTCCGGCGTGACGGAGCCGCCCGCCGTGGGCAGCAGCGCGCCGTCCGCATTGCGCTCCCATGCGCACCAGCCGTTTTCCGTCATGCTCAGCAGGCTGTCGAGCGTGATGTCGCCGGTCAGCAGGGATTCGGACTTGAAGTAGGCCTGCCCCTTTGCCAGCTCCTCCGGCGTCAGGGCTGCGGTGAGCTTGTTCAGAAGCGTCTCGGAGGCGATCTCGGCGGCCGTCAGACCCTCGCAGTGATCGTTGTCGCTCTCGCTGTAGTTCAGCACGTCGTAACCGACGGCCAGCGGCGTCGAGACCTCGCCGTCATAATAGGTCTGCTTCTCTTCCTTGTTGAAATAGCAGTTGTAGGCCGCAGACAGAGCCGACGGAGAACCGACGACACCGCCGACCGGCACATCCGCGCCGTCATCATAGGACATGGCGTCCATATGGATGCGGCTGGAGGAATAGCTGGCATAGACAGCGCCGGAGCTGTAGCCCACAACGCCGCCCGCGCCGTACATCATGGAGGTGTTGCCGTAGTTTGCCACGGAGCCGAGGGCCGCGCAGTTCACAACGGCGGAGTTGTTGCCGGTATCGCCGACGATGCCGCCGACAAAGCTGTCAGAGCTGCCCTTGGCATAGACGACAACGTTCGTCCAGCTGTTGCAGATGAGGCTCTTGATGCCGATGCTGCCGACGAGGCCGCCGACGTAGGAATAATAGGGAGAAGTCGTATCGCTGTAGATCGTGCCGGTCGCCCAGCAGCTCTCGACGATGCTGTTCTCGCTGATCCCGGCCGCCAGAAGGCCGACGCTCGGGTCCGTCGTGGTCTTGTTGTAGATCGCGGCGTTGATAACGCCGACGTTGCGGATGGCAGCGCCCTTGCCTACCGAGCCGAAGAGGCCTGCCTCCGTATAGGAAGCCTTCTCGCTCTCCGAGCCGATGGTCATGCCGGTGATCGTATGATAGTTGCCGTTGAAGCTGCCGTTGAACGAGCCCGTCGCGCCGATGGGCGTCCACGCAGTCCCGGTCAGGTCCAGATCGGCATCCAGACTGATGTACTGGCCCTCATAGCCCGTGCCGCCGTTGACGGCTGCGGCAAAGGCCTGCAGCTGCGCGGCCGTGCGGATGAGATACGGGTCGCTCTTCGTGCCGCTGCCGGACGCGAAGACCGGAGTCTCCTTCGATTCGGCCTGACGGAACACGTCCTTCGCAGCTTCCTTGATGGCATTGCTGCTCAGGGTCGCGCCGGTCACGGCGTCGAGCTTTTCGACCTGCTCCGGGGTCTGCAGACCGACGAGCCGGTCAAGAAGCACCTTGGCCTTTTCCCAATAGCGGGCAGTTTCCGAATGGGTCACATTGTCCACGCTCGCGATCGCGCCGTTCGTCAGCGTGAGCGTCAGCGCCACAGACCCGTTGCGGCCCGTACCCGTACCGGTGTAGGTGCCGCTCTCGTAGGTCGCCGCGACAGCCGGAGCGACGCAGCCGAGCACCAGAAGCACGGACAGCGCCACCGCCAGCAGGCGGCGAGTCACACGATGTTTTGTCATCTCTTGGGTTTCCTCCTTTTTTTATTTGGCAATACCGCATAATTTGGCCTTCGCCGGATATTTTTCGCCGAATGCTCTCGCTGAATTGTGCGGTGCTGCCTTAAAAAACGGACCAAAAAATGGATCCGATTTTTCAGATTTCCTTCGTCAGCTGCCGGTACAGCAGCGTGACGATCTGCGCGCGGGTGCACAGGTCATCCGGGCTGAAGCAGCCGCTGCCTGTGCCGTTCGTAACGTTGTTCTCCGCCGCCCACGCGACGGCCGCGGCATAGTAGCTCCCGGCGGGGACGTCCGCAAAGGCCGTACTGCCGGAAGACTCCGGCTCCCCTACCGCACGCCACAGGAACGTGACGATCTGTGCGCGCGTGCACGGGGCATCTGGGCTGAAGCAGCCGCCGCCCGTGCCGTTCGTAACGTTGTTCTCCGCCGCCCAGGCAACGGCCGCGGCATAGTAGCTGTCCGCCGGGACATCGGCAAAGGCCGTATTGCCGGAGGGCTCCGGTCTCCCGGCAGCACGCCACAGGAACGTGACTGCCTGCGCGCGGGTGCAGGACAGGTCCGGTGAGAACGTCGTCATCGTCGTGCCGTTCACCACGCCGCGGGACAAGCCCCAGACGACGGCGTCATAGTAATAGGCATCCTCCGGCACATCCCGGAACGGGAGCTGCATCACTTCGCCGCAGCGGACGCAGATGCCGTTCACGACCTCGTGGCCCAGCGGCTCCAGCGGCTGGCGGCGCAGTTCGCCGCAGATCGTGCAGCGGAAGTCGATCCAGCCCGACATGGTGCAAGTCGGCTCGCGACGGCCCGTTTCGACCAGCTGATGATCATGCATCTTCGGCTGCGTCGTATACCACAGGCTGCTCGTCTCGCCGCGGTAGACCGTCAGCGGAGTCTTCGTCTTGGCATAGCAGCGGAAGCAGCCCGCATCCGCATCATACTGCAGCGTGCGGCTGAGATAGCGCGCGCTGCGGATCGTCATATGACCGTCCTCCATGGAAATGACCCAGCGGGACAGCGACGTTCCGGTGTCCTCCGCCGTGTTGAGCTGCTCGCTGTTCGAGCGGCAGGCCAGATAAACCGCATCAGAAGTGCCGCCGAGGCGGATGGCATACTGCTCCGTGCCTGCGGCACGCTCGATCTGTACAACGACCGCAGCGGAAACGCCGCGCAGCGCGCCGTCCTCCTCTGCAAGCCCGGCATCGGCAAACGGGACTGCCGCCTCGCTGCTGCCGAGCGCCGCGCCCGTGACCGAGCCGTCACACAGGAGGGCATGGCCCTCGGCAGAGAGCACATAGGTGCCGCTCCAGTCCTCCGGGGCCTCTGTCAGCTCGTGGAAGGCGGGCGTCGTTCCGGCCGGAGTCGCAAAATAGCGATAGACGGCGTAGAGCGTCTGCTCCGGCTGCACAACGGCAAACTCACTCCCGGCGCGGAGATAGGACAGGCTCCCGACCGGCTCCGCCTGCTCCTGCAGGGACCAGCCCGCAAAGGAATAGTCCTGCGCATCCGCTGCCGGAGTCCCGACGGGAAGCGGCAGGATCTCGACATCGCCGACATAGCTCTGAATCCCGGCCTGCATGACACCGTTCGGCACGACAAAGTGCAGCACAGCTGGCGTCTTGGCAGAGAAGTGGATCGTGATCGTGCAGTCCGCGCGCAGGGACGAGATGCGGAACAGGTCGCCCTCCTGCGTCACAACAGCGGCCCCCTCCGGGGTGACCGTTGCGCCGTCGGCATAGTAGCCGCGGGCCGGGACGGCCGTGACCGTCATGCCCTTCTGGACGACCGTTCCGGCCGTTTCCGGGGCGTCCGTCGTCACGGTTGCGGTGAAGCTCTCCAGCAGGCTCCAGACGGAGCTGACCTCCTGCACTGCGTCGACCTTGCCGTGACCGGGATAGGCGTCCTCCGCCGAGACGACGACGGGGAAGGCTGCATGCTTCCGCACGGCTTCCTCCAGCGATGCGGCGGTCTGGGAGGAATCGCTGCCCAGAATGGCGGGCGAGCAGTCCCAGCTGCCGTAGCGGGCCTTCATGGTGCGGATAGACTCCGCGACCGTGCCGCCCTGCAGCAGCCTGTTGAAAAATTCCGCTTCAAAGCAGTAATCGCCGATAAAGGTAACGGACTGGCTGTAGCCGTAGACCACGCCGACGCCCGCGTCCATAAGTGGGCCCTCGAGGCCGTCCGTGGCCATGCCGAGGCAGATCGCCATCCAGACAAGGCCGCCGTTTGCGGGCTTTTCCATATGGTTGGCAATGACCGTACCGTCGACCTCATAGTAGCGCATGCCGTTGATGCCGCTTCCGCCGTAGACGGCGTGGCCGTCGGCATAGTCCTCGGTCGTCAGGCCCTCGCCGCTCTGCAGGCAGAGGTAGGACGTCGTCGCTTTGGAGGTGTAGTCCTCATTGTCGCCGGTATAATCCGTGGTGCCGTGGCTGTCAAACAGGATAACGCCGCCGGACTCGACCGCGTCGGCAATGGCGTCGACCGTCGCGGCCTCCGTCTTATAATAGTAGAACGTGCCCTCGGACTTCGCGGCGATGCGCTGGCCCTCTTCGTAGTACTGGCGCGTGAATGAGCTGTCCAGACCGTAGTACGGCTGGAAGAGATACACGTCGCGCCCGTGCTGCACGCCGCGCAGGGCGGGAATGCTTTCCAGCGTTTCCGTCTGCGCCGGTTCCTGCGCACGCTCGCTGATGCGTGCCAGCTGCGGGTTATACGAGCAGGTGATGCCCGCATCCGTCTGCCAGGTCACGCAGCTGCCGTTCGCAGAGACCGTGCCCGGCCGGACGCCGTCGGCTGTCTCCAGCCAATTGCAGAGCGCCCCGGTGTCGGCCGCACCCGCCGCGCCGCTGTTCGTGCCGTCCGCCGACGGCAGCGAGGCAAAGATCGCGTCGGCTGCGGCATAATCCGCCTCCGTCAGCTCCCGCGGCTCCGCCTGCTCGCCCGGCGCTGCCGAAGCGGCGGTGCACAGCGAGAACAGCACGGCCACGGATGCCAGCAGAGCCAGAAGCCGTTTCCATCGATTCAACATGCTATTTCCTCCTGTGAATTCTGGTTAGTCTTGCCTAACTCAAGGCCGCATCCCATCGACGCATGCTCCGTCCGGAGGGGTGGCCTCGCTTTCGTTCTGCCGCAGGTTTTGGTTAGGCAGTGCTAACTCATGTTGGAAAGAAATCCGCCCAGCGGCGGTCCGGATATCCGGTTCTCATTTCCCGTATATCCTAGTGTATTTTACCGGAGACATCGGGTATTGTCAAGATGGATTTGTGTAAAATTTTCCTGCGGCGAACACCCGGTTCGCCGCAGGTCAGAATCAGACAATATACTGCAGGACCTCGGTCTCGTCCTCGCCGTTGAGATAGATGCGAGGAATACGCTTGTTGATGCCGCACATCAGCTCATACGGGATGGTCCCGAGGCGGTTGGCAAGGCTCGTCAGCTCGATGCTGTCGCCGCCATCCTCGCCGAAGACCGTGACGACGTCGCCGACCTTTGCCTCCGGCACGCGCGTGATATCGACCATGCACATGTCCATGCAGATGCGGCCGACCTGCGGCACGCGCCTGCCATGCAGCAGGAACGACACGTTGCTCGAGAGGCTGCGCGGGAAACCGTCTGCATAGCCGATGCCGACGACGGCGATGCGGGCCGGGTCCTCCGTCGTGTAGGTGCGGCCATAGCTGATCGTGATATTCGGCTCAAAATCGCGGATCTGGAAGATCGTGGAGCGCAGGGACATCACGGGCCGCAGATCGATCATGCCGCGCAGGTCCTCCGACGGGAGCACACCGTAGGTCGCGATGCCGGGGCGGACCATATCGAGCGCATACTCGGGATAGAGAATGGTAGCACCGCTGTTGCAGCAGTGGCGGATCTCCGGCTCGATGCCCACGCCCTTGAGGGCGCTCAGCATCTGCGTGAAGCGCTCGAACTGCGTATGCGTAAAATTCGCGTCGGCTCCGTCGATGGAATCCGCGACCGGGAAATGCATGAAAATTCCCTCGATGAGAAGCTTGGGCATCTGCGCAACTTCCTTCAGCTCCTCGACCGTCTTCGGGTGGTCATAGGCAAAGAAGCCGAGGCGCGACATGCCCGTATCCAGCTTGATGTGGACCTTGAGGCGGCGCTCTGAGCCCTTGAGCTCCTCGTGCAGCGCGCGGGCATACTCGAGGCTGTGGACCTCCTGCCGCAGTCCCATGGCGACCAGATCGCGCGCATAGGCAGGCGGCGTATAGCCCAAAATCAGGATGGGACGGCGGATGCCGCCGCGGCGGAGCTGCATGGCCTCCTCCAGATTGGAGACGGCAAGGAACTCCGCGCCCAGCTCACACAGATGGCGGCTGATGGGCACGGCACCGTGGCCGTAGGCATCAGCCTTGACCACGCCGAGAAGGCGGCAGCCGGACGGGATCTTCGCCCGGAGCTGCTGGTAGTTATGATTCAGGTTGTCGAGCGAAATATCCGCCCAGGTTCTCTTTAAATAATCCATGTAAATTTACTTCCGTTATTTCAGACTGAACTCTGATATCGTCAAATTCAGAATACGCTGACCATTATAGCATACTTCCGCATAAATTGGTATGCCATTTTCAAACCAGGTGTCCACCTTGAGCATTTTTTCTTCATAATCCTTCTCATAGGTCGCGCGGAACCGGCCGTCCTCCTCACCGCCCGCGGCGAGATAGGCGGAGGACCAGCAATATGCCACGACGGCCGGACCGGCCGCCGGAGCGAGCCTTCCGTTTGCCAACAGGCCGAAGTCCATCATCAGGCCATCATAGGTGACGGTTCCGCCGGTCTCGTCCACCGCTGCAGTGATTCCGGCCAGCGTCTCCGGCGCGGCGACGGTGAAATGCGTCGGGCCGTTCACCTCCGTCTCGCAGTCGAGCGCAAACGGGACGACATAGTCTCCGTAATCTGCCGTCAGCTCCGCGCGGAAGCTGCATCCCCCGGCCTGCACCAGCGAGGCGCGGAACGCAATGGCGGGCGAAACGCCCTGGCTTCTTCCTCCGCAGCCGCCGAGCAGCAGGCAGAGGCACATCATCAGTACGGCGCAGCCTCGCCGCACGCGCATCCCCTCCTATGGCAATAAATATGGCAGCTCCGCCGCAACGTCCGAGGGCAGCAGGCCGTACTCCCCCATCCGGGCGGCGCAGCGGTCGGCCGCCGTTCCGTGGAGCCACGCAGCCGCAGCCGCTGCATGCACGGGCGGCAGGCCCTGCCCCAGCAGTGAGACGAGAATGCCCGCCAGCACGTCGCCGCTCCCGCCCGTAGCAAGGCCCGGATTGCCGCAGCGGTTCTCCCAGCGCTCGTCCGCGCCGCAGATGGCAGTCCGGTGTCCCTTGAGCAGCACCGTCGCGCCGGTCTTCTCCGCAAGCGCCGCAGCCGCGCCCACGCGGTCCTCCCCCGGCAGCCTGCCCATCAGGCGGCGGTATTCGCCGTCGTGCGGCGTGAGCACCACGGGACAGGCCGCGCCGCGCAGTACATCTATATGCCCCTCGAGCACGTTTATGCCATCGGCATCCACCACAACAGGGCAGGATGCATTGGCAAGCACAGCCTGCACGGCGGCAAACGTCCCGGCGCTTCTGCCCAGTCCGCAGCCAATCAGACAGGCATCGCAGCCGGAAAGCCGCGCCAGAATTTCCGGAACGGCGCTCTCTGCCAGCATGCCGCCCTGCGCGGGTAGCGGGAACACCATCGGCTCGAGCAGCTTTCCCGCCACGATGGGATACACCGGCTCCGGCACGCCGACGAAGATCAGCCCCGCGCCGGACCGCGCCGCCGCCATGGCAGCCAGTGCCGGAGCGCCCGTATAGCCGACGGCCCCGCACAGCAGCAGGATGCGGCCGAAATCGCCCTTGTGCGTCTCGCGCGCCCGCCGCGGGAGCCAGCCGCAGAGCCGCTCCGCGTCCATGAACGAAATATCCGCCATTTTTCTTTCCCCCATCTGCCGCAATGCGGCCTTTTTCGATATGATTATAATGTACCGCAAAAAAATAGTCAAATCCCCGGCGGATTTCCCTTGCAACCTTTGAAGAAATATGTTAAAATTTTGGCGATACAGAAGAAAAGCTGTGATCGGGCCGCCGGCTGCAGAATGTGGGCTCAGAGAGGGTGCGTTGCTGTGAGCACTCCCCGCAGGCAGTGCAGGCCTTCCCCCGTGAGCTTCCGGCTGAACGCCCTGCGGAGCATGTGCTCCGCGGCAATTAGGCCCGGACGGGTCGCTCCGTTATCGGTTTGAGTGCGCCGTGTCAGCGGCGAATGGCGGGTGGTACCGCGGAAGTTCTGTCTTTCGTCCCCTTTCGGACGGAGGACTTTTTCTTTTCCCTGCAACATTTCTTTGCAAAAAGGAGAGCCAACATGAAAGAACAACTGGAACAGATCAAGGCGAAAGCACTGGCTGACCTCGCAGCGGCGGCAGATATGTCCGCGCTGGATGCCGTGCGCGTGCGCGTGCTTGGCAAAAAGGGCGAGCTGACTGCCGTCCTGAAGCAGATGGGCAAGCTGTCTGCCGAGGAACGTCCCGTCATGGGCCAGATGGCAAACGCTGTCCGTGCCAAGCTCGAGGATGCGCTGGAGAAGCGCCGCACCGCGCTGGATGCCGCTGCGCTCGAGTCAAAGCTCGAGGCCGAGGCCGTGGATGTCACCATCCCCGGCAAACCCGTGGAGATGGGCCACCAGCACCCGATGAACCGCGTGCTGCAGGAGGTCAAGGAGATCTTCATCGGCATGGGCTATCAGATCGTCGACGGCCCGGAGATCGAGGAGGCCGCCTACAACTTCACGAAGCTGAACATCGAAGAGGGCCATCCCTCCCGCGACCGCTCCGACACCTTCTATTTTGACGACGACGATTCCGTCCTGCTGCGCACGCAGACCAGCCCCATGCAGATCCGCGTGATGGAGCAGCAGAAGCCGCCCATCCGCATGCTGGCCCCCGGCCGCGTGTTCCGCAAGGACGAGGCCGACGCCACGCACTCCCCGATGTTCCATCAGATCGAGGGCCTCGTCGTCGACGAGGGCATCACGATGGGCGACCTGAAGGGCGCGCTGGAGACGCTCATCAAGCGCCTGTACGGCGAGGACGCCGTCGTGCGCTTCCGCCCGCATCATTTCCCGTTCACGGAGCCAAGCTGCGAGGTCGACATGCAGTGCTTCAAGTGCCACGGCACGGGCGAGACGGCCGGTCAGGTCTGCTCCACCTGCCATGGCGAGGGCTGGATCGAGCTGCTGGGCGCCGGTATGGTGCACCCGAAGGTGCTCGAGGGCTGCGGCATTGACCCGAAGAAGTACTCCGGCTTTGCCTTCGGCATCGGTCTGGAGCGCATGGCCATGGGCCGTCTGCGCATCAACGACCTGCGCCTGATCTTTGACAACGACGTGCGGTTCCTTTCGCAGTTCTGAGGAGGTAGAGCAATGAAACTGAACAGAAAATGGCTCAACGAAGAATTCGTGGATCTCTCCGGCGTGCCGGATCGGGAGTTTGTCGAGACCATGACCATCGCCGGTCAGAAGGTCGAGACCTATGAGCGGCTCGATGCCGAGCTGCGCAATGTCGTTGTCGGCCGCGTCGTGTCCATCACGCGCCATACGAACTCCGACCACATGTGGGTCTGCCAGATCGACGTCGGCGCGGGCGAGCCCGTGCAGATCGTCACCGGCGCGCAGAACGTGCACGAGGGCGACCTTGTCCCCGTGGCCCAGCACAATTCCTGGCTGCCCGGCGGCGTGCACATCACAAAGGGCAAGCTGCGCGGCGAGGTATCGAACGGCATGCTCTGCTCCCTGAAGGAGCTCGGCCTGACGCTCAACGACTTCCCCTATGCCATTGAGGACGGCATCTGGATCCTGCAGGAGGACTGCAAGCCCGGCGACGACATCAACACCGTCATCGGCAACGACGACACCGTTGTGGACTTTGAGATCACGAACAACCGCCCGGACTGCTATTCCATCCTCGGTCTGGCCCGCGAGGCCGCTGCCGCCTTCAACAAGCCGATGCGCCATCACGACCCGGTCGTGCGCGGCGGCGCGGCAGGCGAGCTGTCCGAGCTGCTGGAAGTCGAGGTCCCCGCAGAGGACCTGTGCCGCCGCTACACCGCGCGCATGGTACGCAATGTGAAGATCGCCCCGTCGCCGAAGTGGCTGCGCCAGCGCCTGCGCGCCAACGGCGTCCGCCCCATCAACAACATCGTCGATATCACGAACTATGTCATGCTGGAATACGGCCAGCCGATGCATGCCTTTGACTACCGCTATGTCGGCTCCGGCAAGATCATCGTCCGCCGCAGCGAACCGGGCGAGGTCCTGACGACGCTCGACGGCAATGTCCGCACCCTGACGCCCGGCATGCTCGTTATCGCCGACGAGACGAAGCCCATCGGTCTTGCCGGCATCATGGGCGGCGAGAACAGCGAGATCATGGACGACACAGTCGATGTCGTCTTTGAATCCGCAAACTTCAACGGCACGTCCATCCGCCAGACTGCCCTTGCGCTCGGTATGCGCACGGAGGCCTCCGGCAAGTTTGAAAAGAACATCGATCCGCTGCTGACGCTCCCCGCCGTGGACCGCGCCTGCGAGCTCGTCGAGCTGCTGGGCGCCGGTGAGGTCATGGACGGCGTCATCGACGTGCTCAACGACATCCCCGAGCCGCGCACCATCGAGCTGGAGCCGGACCGCATCAATGCCCTGCTCGGCACGGACATCTCCGAGGCCGACATGGTCGAATATCTGCGCCGTCTGGAGATCCCCGTCGAGGGCCATGAGATCCGCGTGCCGTCGTGGCGTCCCGATCTGGTCGGCATGGCGGACATCGCCGAGGAGGTCGGCCGCCTGTTCGGCTACAACAACATCCCCACGACGACGTTCCGCGGCGCTGCCACGGAGGGCGGCTATACGGAGGCCATGAAGCTCGAGAACCGCGCCGGTTCCCTGTGCCGCAGCCTCGGCTACAGCGAGATCCTGACGTATTCCTTCGTCTCCCCGTCCATCTTCGATCAGATCCGCCTGCCGGAGGACTCTTCCCTGCGCAATGCCATGCGCATCCAGAACCCGCTCGGTGAGGATGCCTCCATCATGCGCACCGTCGCACTGCCGTCCATGCTCGCCATTTTGGCGCGCAACAACGCCTATCACAACGATGCCGTCAAGCTCTATGAGCTGGCGAAGGTCTACCTGCCGAAGCCCGGCCAGACCCTGCCGGACGAGCCGAAGCATCTGGTGCTCGGCACCTACGGCGAGCACGAGGACTTCTTCAAGATGAAGGGCGAGATCGAGGCCTTCCTGCGCGGCATGAACGTCCCCGAGGCCCGCTATACCGCCGAGAAGCACGATCCGACGTTCCATCCCGGCCGCTGCGCCCGCGTCAGCGTGGGCGGCGTCGACCTCGGCTGCTTCGGCCAGATCCATCCGCTCGTGGCCCGCAGCTACGGCATTGACGGCGAGATTTTCGCCGCAGAGCTGAACTTCACGGCCCTGCTGTCCCTGCAGCTGCCGGAAAAGACCTATACGCCGCTGCCAAAGTACCCGGCCGTCACCCGCGACATCGCCGTCGTCTGCGACGAGGCCGTAACGGTCGCCGCCCTGTCCGACTGCATCCGCGCCGCAGGCGGCAAGCTGCTGCGCAGCGTGGAGCTGTTCGATATCTACCGCGGCAAGGGCATCGCTTCCGGCTCGAAGAGCGCGGCCTTCCGCCTGACGCTCCGTGCAGACGACCGCACGCTGACGGATGCCGATTCCGACGGCGTCGTGTCCGCCGTTCTGGCCGCTCTGGAAAAAGAGCTGAACGCCAAGCTCCGCTGAGCACCGTTTTGTTTCCAATTTGTTTACGCATTTTTCCTTTACTTTATCCCGAATTTCGGATATGATAGAGGAAAGGAAGAAAGGAGGCGGACGTAATTGGATCATAACACGATCAAATTCAGCGTGCCGGTCGACAACAGTGCGGAGATGAAGCAGATCCTCACGGAGGTCTATCGCTCCCTCACGGAAAAGGGCTATAATCCGATCAATCAGATCGTGGGCTACCTTCTTTCCGAGGATCCGACCTACATCACCAACCACAATAACGCTCGCAGCCTCATCTGCAAGCTCGATCGCGACGAGCTTCTTCAGGAGCTTGTCCGGCACTACCTGTTTGATTAGTTCCCCGCTTGGGGAGGCTTCTGCGGCAAGTAGAGGCCTCCCCTCTTTTTCTGCCCTCCCAAGCAAAAAACATCCGACAGTTCCCGCACCGCGTCCCCGGACCATTGTAACGCTTTCCGCCGCAAAGATTACAAATCGGCAGAAATTCCGAATTTGCTATTGACAATTCGGTTTCTATGTGTTACAATTCGGTTACATTTTATTTGGAGGTTCCCGAATGTCCGAAAAAAATGAAGTCCTCACCTACAAGGGCCACCCCCTGATGCGGAAGGACAATCTGGTTTATTACGGTTCCATGGCAGACGAATTCATCGTCATGCTGCAGATCCTCGAAACAAAAAAGCTCGACGATCTCGAGCTTGCAACAAAGGTCTCCGTCCAGCTCCAGCGCACGGATCCCGCCGCCAAGGCGCGCGACCGCGTGGTGAAGAAGACGGAAAAGGACGGCTTCTACACGGCTTTGGATGTTGGCTGTGTGTGGCTGGAACGTGCACTGAACGCAAAATAAGCACAATTTCTGTTTGGGAGGTACTTTTACATGAAACGGATGATCAAGGTCCTGTTGATTCTTGCCGCCACAGTCGCCGCTGTTGCGGCTCTTGCGATCACGGCAGGCGCCACGGAGCTCAAAACCGGTATCGGCATTGTCGAAGCGAACGGCGGCCTTCGCCTTCGCTCTCAGGCATCGACGAGCTCCGATGTGCTCTCCACGGCGCATAACGGGGACAACGTCGTCGTCATCCGTCAGGTCGGAAACTGGTATCTGGTCAACTACAACCTGAAGATCGGCTACATGCATTCCGACTATATCACCTTCAAGGAGCGCGAGAATATCGAGCTGGGTTACGGCTCCGTCGATCCCTATCTCGCCAATATCCGCAGCGGCCCGTCCACTTCCTCCGGTCTTGTTGATCAGGCAGGCAGCGGCGCGAAGGTCTTCATCTTCGGCTTCAACTGCGGCTGGTACAAGGTGAAGTACAACGGCCAGATCGGCTACATCCGCAGCGACCTCGTCACCCTGCTGGAAAAGCCCTACTGCAACAGCGGTTCTTCAAGCAGCGGCTCGAGCTACTCCTCCGCCACCGGCTACGACAATTCCTATTCCTCGGGCAGCAGCTCCTCGAGCAGCACGTCTCTCGGCCAGCAGATTGCAGTCTTTGGCATGCAGTACGTCGGTTATCCTTATGTCTACGGCGGCACTTCTCCCTCCGGCTTTGACTGCTCCGGCTTTGTGCAGTACATCTACCGTCAGTTCGGCTACAGCATCAACCGCACCGCGACCGCGCAGCTCGCAAACGGCTACTACGTCTCCTATGACAGCCTGATGCCCGGTGATCTTGTCTTCTTCGGCAGCGGCTCGTCCGCTTCCCATGTCGGCATGTACATCGGCGGCGGCGAATTCGTCCACGCGGCCAATTCCCGCTCCGGCGTCAAGATCTCGAGCCTCTCGGAAAGCTGGTACGCAGCCCGGTACATCGGCGCCCGCCGCATCGTCGGATAAAGCAGAACATACTCCCCTGCGCAGGACAAGCTCCTGCGCAGGTTTTTTTACAGTTGATACCACGCATTTCCCATGGTATAATGAAGCAAATATAGTAGGAGGAGCAACCATCATGAGGTACAGAAGATTGGGAAAGACCGGGCTGAAAGTCAGCGAGATCGGTTTCGGCGGAGAATGGCTGGAGCGGCACCCCGAGGCAGAGAGCATTGAGCTGATCCACCACGCAGCCGCACAGGGGATCAACATTCTCGACTGCTGGATGGCAGACCCGACATCCCGGGACATCATCGGCAAAGGCATCCGGGACAACCGCAGCCACTGGTATATCCAGGGCCACATTGGCTCCACCTGGAAGGACGGCCAATATTTCCGAAGCCGAGACATACAATACGTGCGCCCGGCGTTCGAAGACCTTCTGCAGCGCCTGCAGACGGACTACATCGATCTCGGCATGATCCACTATGTGGACTCCGAGCAGGATTGGGCGCAGATCCAGCACTCGGATTATCTGGATTACATCATGGGCCTCAAAAAGGCCGGTGTCATCCGCCATATTGGCATCAGCTCCCATAACCCGAAGGTCGCAAAGCTGGCTGCGGAGTCCGGTTATGTCGAGATGATCCTGTTCAGCATCAACCCCGCCTTCGATATGCTGCCCGCAAGCGAGGATATCGACGCGATGTTCGCGGAGGAATTCAGCGCAGAGCTCAAGGGAATCGATCCCGAGCACGCAGCGCTCTACAGCATCTGCGAGCAGCACGACGTCGGCATCACGGTGATGAAGCCCTTCGCCGGAGGCAGGCTATTCGACGCGAAGCGCTCCCCGTTCGGCGTAAGCCTGACGCCGGTGCAGTGCATCCACTATGCCCTGACCCGCCCCGCCGTCAGCTCGGTCCTATGCGGCTATGACACGAAGGAACAGGTCGATCAGGCCGTTGCCTACGAGAACGCCTCGCACGAGGAAAAGGACTTCGCTTCGGTCATCGCCAACGCGCCGCTCCACGCCTATCGTGGCCAGTGCACCTACTGCGGGCACTGCAAGCCCTGCCCTGCCGGCCTTGACATCGGCATGATCAACAAATTCTATGATCTCGCCACCATGCAGCCGGAGGTCCCCGCCACCGTGCGCTCGCACTACGAGGCGCTGGAGCACACCGCCTCGGCCTGCATCGGCTGCCGCTCCTGTGAGTCCCGCTGCCCGTTCGGCGTGCCCATTGCGGAGCGGATGGAAAATGCCGCAGCCCTGTTCGGCTGCTGAAGTTCCTTCTGAAACAGCAAATCACGCAGGCCGATTGTCAGCCTGCGTGATTTTCATTTCGATCTTTTATTTTTCTTCCGGCTTTTTCTCCGAGCAGAGCTCCGCTGCCGCATGAAGCCGCTCCGTGGACTCACGGAACACGTCCTGCACGCCGTCAAGCGCCTGCTTCAGACGGTCATAATCCGCGTGGAACCGATCGGACAGGCCTGTAATGTCCTGCCGTCTGGCCTTGAGCTTTTCCTCGGCCTGCTCGAACGCGCTGCGCATCCGGACGGCAGACGCCGCGGCACGCTCGCGCGCCATGCGCTCTGTCTGCTCAGCACGGCGGTAAGCCGTCAGCTCCATCTCATCATAGCGCGGCTTCTGAACGGCCGCTGCAGGCTGCTCTGCGGGCTCCTGCGCCTGCCGGAGCGCAGCGTTCTGCTCACGCAGCTCGGCAAGCTCGGCGCGAAGCTGCGAAAGCTCCTGCTTCTGCCGCTCCGACTCCTCCTGCCGAGCGGCAAGTTCCTTCTTCTGCTGCTCCAGCTCCTCCTGCTGGCGGGTGCGCTCCTCCGCCAGGCGGCGCAGCTCCAGCTCGTGCTCGCTCGTCGTCTTCTGAATGAACTGCACCACATCCATGCGGTTGAAGCCGTGCAGGGAGCTGCGGAAGCTATCCGTCGTCGCTGCCATTGCCATTCCTCCCGATTCTCTCCCGATTCGGGAGTTTTTTCTCATTATAGCACGCGGAACGGCGAAAAACAATATATACCACGGAATTTTGACGGATGTTCTCTCCCCTGCCCGGCGAGTTTTCCCATTTTTCTTCTTTACTTTGTCCAAACTATCTGCTATAATAATGGATGCAAATGCGCCGGTGGCTCAATGGATAGAGCATCAGATTCCGGTTCTGAGGGTTGGGGGTTCGAGTCCCTTCCGGCGTGCCATCTCCGGATCAGGCGGGCGGACGATTCATTCGTCGGCCCGTTTGTTGTTTATGCCGGAAAAAGCGCGGATGATGCGCCTGTACTTTCTTCTTTCTCCTGTTTTCCGCTATAATCATAGCCGCGGTATCCCGCAAATCAGAACGAGGAGAAAGAAAATCATGAGAAAATGCATCCGCACAGCAGCCGCTCTGCTGCTGGCCCTCGCCCTTGCAGCCGGACTTTTCGGCTGCAGCATACCTGCCCCGATCGTCAGTGGGGGCGACAAACCCCACACCACGGAGCCTGCGGCCACAGGATCGCAAACGGACACCGAAGACACGCAGAACATGGAAAATGCAGAAGACACCGGTGAGCAAGACTGGGCCGGCGAAGAGGAGTCCTCCGACCCGGCGCCCGTGGAGACGGACCCGCCTGTGTGGGAGGGGCCGGAAACCGTAGTATATCTCGCGCCCTATGACGCGCTGGCCGTGGAATACGGCGGCTATTTCTATTATGTGGACCGGGACGACAATCTCTGCCGCACGACCACGGACATGACGGACTATACGCTCTTCTGCGAGGCGCAGATCCGGGGCGACGTCCGCATCATTGGCATCACGGACGCCGGAAGGATGTACCTGAGCAGCGGCGGGCAGTCGTGCTATGTCGATCTGGCCGAGGGCCGGGACGGCATGGCGGCCGACTACGGCATGGTCGAGTCGCAGACGTTCACAGGCGCTGCCCTCTCCATCGGCATCCGCGCCCTGCGCGGCGGCTGGATGTACTACACGAAGTCCGGCGAAAACGGTCTGTTCCGCGCAAAGATCGGCGCAGTACCCGAGGAGGAAAACTGCATCGTCTTCGACAAGGACATCCGTGAAGCGGCCGTGACCGGCGATTACCTGATCTACACCTACAACAGAGGCAGCCGCGCCGACCTGCAGGTCACGCTGGCTGACGATCCCGACAGCCTGCTGCTCACGATCGAGGGCAACGGCACCTATCCGACGACCATGCTCGCCGGTACGGACGACCGGAGCGGGACGCCCCTGCTGCTCGTCTCGCGCTATGAGCTCATCGACCGCGGCGCCGAGTACTCCGTCTACGACCTTTCGACGCTTGAGCTCGCGACAAACAGCATGCTCGACAGCGCCAAATTGCAGCGCCTTGGATATTGCTTCGGCAAAAATGGGGACGAGATCGTCTGCTTCAACAACTGTCTCCGCTTCAATCCCTTCGGGACGTTCTCAGACGGCAGCAGCCAATACTATCCGAACGCCTACTATACGGACGACTATCTCGTGAGCTTTTTCAGCATCACCTATGCCGGAAACGGCTGGTACTTCTTCGCGGACGCGGATCAGGGCGGCGCGACCCATGCCATTGAGGAAGGCGGCACCGAGCTCATCCCGCTCGTCTGACCCATAAAATCAGCCCGGCTGCCAAATGATGGCAGCCGGGAAAATTTAGCTCAAATGTGGTGTCAGGAACGCCGCAAGCGTTACGCTTTCCAGATAATTCTGAATGAGATTGTCCAGCTCCGTCCAGATCGGTTTCGTGCGGCAGTCCTGCGTGCGGTCGCAGGAGCACTGACCGTTTTCCATGCACGAAACAGGGGCCAGCGTGCCCTCCGTCAGGTTCAGAATTTCGGCCAAGGTGTATTCCTCCGGTCGGCGATTCAGCCGGTAGCCGCCGCCCTTGCCGTGAATAGCATCGACGAGCCCGGCCTTCGACAGGACGGTCATGATATTCTCCAGATATTTTCTGGAGATCTCCTCGCGGTCTGCGATCTCCTTCAGGGGGACATATTCCTCCAGCCCGCTTTCCGCCAGATCGATCATGACGCGCAGCGCATAGCGGCCCTTTGTTGAAATCATCATTGCGTATTTCTCCTCAGAGGATCGTTCCGCCGCCAACGACGGTATCGCCGTCATACAGCACAACGGCCTGCCCGCGTGCAATGGCGCGCTGCGGCTCGTCGAACGAGACATGCACCGTGCCGTCCGGATTCTGCGTGACGGTCGCAGGCTGCTCCTGCTGGCGGTAGCGGATTTTTGCCTTGACGTGCAGCTCGGCGGGCGGCGTATCATAAGCGATCCAGTTGAAATCGCCCGCATCCAGCTCCGTGGTGAACAGGGCCTCATTCGGGCCGAGCACGACGGTGTTGTCCTCCGGGCGCTTCTCACAGACATAATACGGATGCTCGATGCCGAGGCCCAGTCCCTTGCGCTGGCCGATCGTATAGTGGATGATGCCTGCATGCTCGCCCAGCACATGGCCCTCCCGGTCCACGAATGGGCCGGGCTTCGCCTTTTGGCCGGTGCGCAGCTCAATGACGCGGGCATAGTCGCCGTCCGGTACGAAGCAGATATCCTGACTGTCGCGCTTTCTGGCGTTTACAAGGCCATGCTTCTCGGCAATCTCACGCGCCTCGGTCTTGTGCAGCGTGCCGAGCGGGAAGCGCAGATGCGCCAGCTGGTGCTGATTCAGGAAATACAGCACATAGCTCTGGTCCTTGCTGTCGTCCACGGCCTTTTTCAGGAGCCAGCGGCCGTTTTCCTGCTCGATGCGGGCATAGTGCCCCGTGGCGACGGCATCACAGCCAAGCAGCTCCGCGCGCTCGACGAGTTTGGCGAATTTCATGTAGCGGTTGCAGTCGATGCAGGGGTTCGGTGTCGCACCGCGCTCATAGGCATCCACAAAGCGGTCCATCACCTGCTCGCCGAAGCCGTCCGTGAAATTGAACACATAGAACGGCATACCGAGCTGATAGGCCACGCTGCGCGCATCCTCGACGTCTTCGAGCGAGCAGCAGCTCTTTTCGCGCGACACCCCGGCGTCCTCATTGTGGAACAGCCGCATCGTCGCGCCGACACATTCGCAGCCTGCCTCAGATAGCAGGAGGGCGGCGACGCTGGAATCCACGCCGCCGCTCATCGCGATCAAGATCTTCTCAGGCTTCACAGTGGTCACAATGCGAGCAGTCCGGGAACTTGGACTCGTCATAGGCGATGCCGTGCTTGTCGTAGTAGTCCTTCACCGCTGCCTTGATGGCCTCCTCCGCCAGAACGGAGCAGTGCATCTTGTACGCGGGCAGACCGTCCAGCGCCTCGGCAACAGCCTTGTTCGTCAGCTCAAGGGCCTGGGACAGAGGCTTGCCCTTGATGAGCTCCGTCGCCATGGAGCTCGAGGCGATGGCGGAGCCGCAGCCGAAGGTTTCGAACTTGACATCGGAGATCTTGTCGTCATCGATCTTCAGATAGATCTTCATGATATCGCCGCACTTGGCATTGCCGACCTCGCCGATGCCGTCGGCATTCTCGATGATGCCGACATTGCGCGGATGCTGGAAATGGTCCATCACTTTTTCGCTATACAGTGCCATAACTGATTCCTCCTCAGAGAATAAACGATTTCTTGCCCTCGACCAGATCGCGCCAGACCGGGGACATGCCGCGCAGATAGGCGACGATCTCCGGCACGCAGGCCAGAATATGGTCGATCTCCGCTTCCGTGTTGCTCTCGCAGAGCGTCAGGCGCAGCGAGCCGTGCGCGACCTCATGCGGGCGGCCGATGGCCAGCAGAACGTGGCTCGGGTCAAGCGAGCCAGACGTACAGGCAGAGCCGGACGAGGCACAGATGCCCTTGCCGTCGAGCAGCAGGAGCATGGACTCGCCCTCGATGCCCTCAAAGCAGAAGTTCACATTGCCGGGCAGGCGATGCTCGCGGTCGCCGTTGAGCGCACAGTGTGGAATTTTCGACAGGCCGTCGATGAGCTTGTCCCGCAGGGCCGTGACCTTGGCGATGTTCTCATCCATATGCTCGCAGGCCTCGCGGAAAGCCGCAGCCATGCCGGCGATGCCGCCGACGTTCTCGGTGCCGGCGCGCTTGCCGCGCTCCTGGGCGCCGCCCTCGATGAGGTTCGTCAGGAAAATGCCCTTGCGCGCGTACAGAAGGCCGACGCCCTTCGGGCCGTGGAACTTGTGGGCCGAAAGGGAAAGCATGTCGATGTTCTGCTCGCGGACGTTGATGGGCAGATGACCGGCAGCCTGCACCGCATCGGTGTGGAACAGGACGCCGCGCTCGCGGCAGACCGCACCGATCTCGGCGATCGGCTGGATCGTGCCGATCTCGTTGTTTGCATACATGACCGTCACGAGGCAGGTATCCTCGCGGATGGCGTCCGCGACCTGCTGGGCCGTGACGAGGCCGTTTTCATGAACATCGAGCAGCGTGACCTCAAAGCCCTGCTTTTCCAGCCGCTTCAGGCTGTGCAGGATGGCATGATGCTCAAAGGCGGTGGAGATGATGTGCTTTTTGCCCTTGCGCGCGCCGAGCGTGGCCGCCGTCAGCAGGGCCTGATTGTCCGCCTCGCTGCCGCCGGACGTGAACGTGATCTCACGGGCGTCGCAGCCAAGGTACTTTGCCATCGTCTCGCGCGAAGCCTGCAGGGACTCCGCAGCCTTCTGCCCCAGCGTATACAGGCTCGAGGGGTTGCCATAGCTCTCGCGCAGGAAGGGCAGCATGGCATCCACGGCGGCCTGACTCATCCGCGTGGTGGCAGCATTGTCAGCATAAACGTTCATGTGGATTCTCCTTTATGGTGTCTCCGGCCGGGCCGGAGTTGGAATTGTAAGATGCCTCCGGAAGAATTTCCCATCATCCCGGTAGGTTAATAGGATGATATCATATTTTACCCACAAAGTCAATGGGTAGTCCAAAGATTCCCGCGCGTTCGCGAAAAAATCTCAGAAAAGACTTGACTTTTGGCGAAAAATCGAGTATGATATGCAAGCTGATTTCAGTGATCTGATATCGGCGCAAAAGTGGAGAGGTGGCTGAGCTGGCCGAAGGCGCACGACTGGAAATCGTGTAGGCGTTAAAAGCGTCTCGCGGGTTCGAATCCCGCCCTCTCCGCCAGGAAAAAGAGCACTTGCTGATGCAAGTGCTCTTTTTCAGTATAATCTACCCTTGCGGGTGAGGGAAATACCGCTCCGCGGTGTGATATACGCCTCCGGCGTGTGAGATCGCTGCGGCGGTGGGTGGATTTTATGGGAACTCCGGATCGATCATCTGCAGTTGATACCGGCTCTCTTTTCGTCAATCCATCGGTATGAATGACCTAAAAAGCGCAATGTATTCCCGTGCTTTTCACACCTCGCCTCGCCAATAGTCTCTCGCCATCCATGCTTGCTGATTGGATCAGAACTTCCATAGTAAATACCGCCGGAGCGGCTGCCTCGCAGCGGCTCCGGCGGTTCTGTTTTCGTTCCGTTCAGGACGCCTGCTCGAACTGGCTGTTATAGAGATCGGCATAGAAGCCGCCTGCGGCCAGCAGGCTCTCGTGCGTGCCCTGCTCGATGATATCGCCGTCCTTCATCACGAGGATGAGGTCCGCATTCTTGATCGTCGAGAGGCGGTGGGCAATGACGAAGCTCGTGCGGTGCTCTGTCAGTGCATCCATGGCCCGCTGCGTCAAAAGCTCGGTGCGGGTATCGACGGAGGACGTTGCCTCATCGAGGATGAGCATCGGGCTGTTCTGCACCATGGCGCGGGCAATGGTGAACAGCTGCTTCTGTCCGGCGGAAATGGCGACGTTTTCGCGGAGAACCGTGTCAAACCCGTGCGGGAGCGTCTCGATGAAGTGATAGATACCGCAGGCGCGGCAGGCGCGCTCCAGCGTTTCGTCCGAAACGCCGGTCCTGTTGTAGACAAGATTCTCGCGGACCGTGCCCTCAAACATCCAGGTATCCTGCAGGACCATGCCGAACAGGCCGTGCACCTCCTCGCGGCTCATATCCTTTGTGGAGATACCGTCGATGCGGATGTCGCCTCCGTCCAGATCATAGAAGCGCATGAGCAGATTGACCATCGTTGTCTTTCCGGCGCCGGTCGGACCGACGATGGCTACCTTCTGCCCCGGCGCAACATGGGCAGAGAAATCATGGATGATCGTCTTCTCCGGGTGATCGGGGTAGCTGAAGCGGACGTGGTCAAACTCGATCTCACCGCGCACCGGCTGCGGCACGGGCAGATTCTTCGACTCATCCGGCAGCTCCGGCTCCTGCAGGAAATCAAACACGCGGTCGCCCGCCGCGGCGGCGGACTGCAGCTGCGTCATGCCCTGCGCGATCGTCGTCAGCGGCGAGGTGAACAGGCGCACATAGAGGATGAAGGCAGTGATGACGCCGAACTTGATGCTGCCGTTCATCACGAGTGCAGCGCCCAGCACGCACACGGCGACATAGCCGAGGTTGCCGATGACATTCATCAGCGGCTGCATGATGCCGGAAAGGAACTGGCTCTTGCGATTCGCCTCATAGACAGCGCGGTTCATGCCGCGGAACGTCTCCTTGATCTTGTCATTCGCGCGCGAAATGCGCACGACGTCATGGCCGGAATACATTTCTTCAATATAGCCGTTCAGCGTGCCGAGGCTCTCCTGCCGGTCGACAAAGTATTTCTGCGAGCGCTTCATGATGATGAACATGAACACAAAGCCGATCATCGTCGCCGCGATGGCGGCCAGCGCCATGCGCCACTCCGTCACGAACATCATGATGACGCAGCCCGTAAGCTGGGCCACGGCGCTGATCATGGACGGCAGACTGTTGGACAGAGCCTGCTGCAGCGTGCTGACATCGTTTGTCACGCGGCTGAGGATATCGCCGTGCGCAATGCGGTTGAAGCAGCTCATGGGCACGCGGTTGATCTTGGCGCACAGGTCGCGGCGCATCTGCTTGGAGAGGCCGAGCGTCACGGTCGCCATGATATAGTGCTCGATATAGGTCAGCATGGCACTGAGCGCATAGATGCCGAGCAGCACGCCCGCCACGCGGCCAATGGCCGCAAGGTCGATCTCCCCCATCAGAGAATCGGAGATCAGATTTGTGATCTTGCTGAGCTGATTCGGCCCGAGGATCGTCAGCACCGCGCCCGCGGCCGCGAGCACCAGCGCAATCAGCATCGGGAGCCTGATCTTTTCGGAATAAGAGAACAGCTCACGCTGCACGCCGCGCAGGCCGCGCTTGCTCTTCTCAGCAGGGCGCATGCCGCGCCCGCCCATCGGTCCCATTGCCATCAGACTCCCTCCTTTTCCAGCTCTGCCGCAGAGAGCTGCGACATGGCGATCTCGCGGTAAACGCTGCAGTTCTTCATCAGCTCGTCGTGCGTGCCGATCCCGGCCACACGGCCCTCGTCCAGCACGACGATGCGGTCGGCATGACGGATCGTGCCGATGCGCTGCGCCACGATCAGGCAGGTCGTGTCGCTCAGCTCGCGCGCCAGACCGGCGCGGAGGCTGGCATCGGTGCGGTAATCCAGCGCGGAGAACGAATCATCAAAGATGAGGATCTCCGGCTTGCGGGCCAGTGCGCGCGCGATGGAAAGGCGCTGCTTCTGGCCGCCGGAGACGTTTGCGCCCGCCTGTGCGATCGGCGCATCGAGCTTGCCGGGCAGCTTGTCCACAAATTCCGTGGCCTGCGCCAGCGAGAGCGCGCGCTGCACGGACTCGTCGTCCTGCGGGGCGCCGCTTTCGCCGAACAGCACATTGCTGCGCACGTCGCCCGCAAACACAATGGCCCGCTGCGTCACATAACCGATGCGGTCGTAGAGCGCATCGAAGCTGTAGCTGCGGACATCCTGCCCGTCGATGAGCACCTGGCCCTCCGTTGCGTCATAGAAGCGGGCCGCAAGGCTGACAAGCGTCGTTTTACCGCTGCCGGTCGCGCCGATGAAGGCGACGGTCTCGCCCTTGTTTGCGCGGAAGCTCACATGCTCGAGCACGTCGCCGGACGACGACGGATAGCGGAACGAGACATCGCGGAATTCCACGGTCCCCTGCTCCGGCGCTTCGGTCGTTTTTCCCTCATGCAGGGAGATCGGCGCATCGAGCACCTCGTTGATGCGGACGGCAGAGACCTGCGCCATCGGCAGCAGAACGAGGATCATGACGAGCATCATAAGCGACATGATGATATACGTCGCATAGGTGCCGAACACCACGATGTCGCCGAACGTCGAAATGCGCCCGGCAAGGTCCGTTGCAGATACGCGGTTCACGATGGCCGCGCCGACCCAGTAGATCGTCAGCGACAGGGCGTTCATGGCAAGGCCGACCGCCGGCATCAGCAGCGCCATGGCGCGCTGGTTGAACAGCTGCGTGCGCATGAGAACATCGTTGGCCTTCTCGAACTTGTCCTCCTGGTATTCCTCGGCATTGTAGGCATGGACCACGCTGATGCCGGTCAGGTTTTCCCGGGAAATGAGGTTGATGTTATCCGTCAGCTTCTGCACGCGCTTGACCCGCGGCAGAATGACGAGGACCACGATGAGCATCAGGGCCAGCAGCGCCACGACAAAGCCCGCCGTGATCACAGACAGTGTCCAGCTCTTGTTGACGATCTTGATGACCGCCCACACGGCCATGACAGGGGCCTTGATCATGGTCTGCATGCCCATGGCAACGAACATCTGGATCTGCGTGATATCATTCGTCGTGCGGTTGATGAGGCTCGGCACGGAGAATTCCAGCATCTCCTTCTGACCGAAGTCCGCAACCTTCTGGAACACGCTTTCGCGGATGTGATAGCTGAAGCCTGCCGCGACCTGTGCATTGAGATAGCCGCAGAGGATGGCCATTACCGCGCTGATGAGCGTGCAGGCCAGCATCTCAAGGCCGGTGTGCAGCACGTCCGAAACGGTACTGCCCGGCGTTTTGATCTGCACGGTCAGATCGCTCATATAATCCGGCAGGCGGAGGTCAAAGTAGATCTGGCCCAGAATAAGTGCAACGCACAGCAGCGCCATGATCCACTGTTTCGCCTTCATTTGTTTGAGTAGTCTAAGCATAACAGGATTTCCTTCCAGAAATTATCTGCCCATACCGCTGAGCGCCAGCACGATACCGTCCACGCCCAGCAGGATGAGATAGAAGCCGATCGTCAGGCTCATGGAAACGGCCGACAGCACGGGGTGCAGCAGCATGAGCGTTGCCAGCACGATGCCGAGGATATTCAGAATGAGTGAAATTGCATAGCTCGCGCGGCCCGCCGTCAGGCGCACCCAGTTCAGATGCGTCAGGTTGGAGATGCAGTGCGTCAGGAACCACAACGGGAACAGCAGGGTCATGGCCCACTGCCCGGCAGAGGGATAGACCAGCAGCATGAAGCCGCACATCACGCTCAGAATACCACTGACAAGCGCCGTCATCGGGCCGAAGCCCGTATGGCGCTCCACGCGCGCATAAAACGCAATGTCCATGATTCCCGTGGCCACGGCAAGTACGCCATAGACCATCACAAAGCTCTCGAGCGCCGCCTCCGGCCAGATAAAGGTCGCAATGCCGAGCAGCACGAGCA
>NZ_DBFZUT010000049.1:0-2520 GCF_048519415.1 Faecousia sp.
TAAACAGGATTTTGCAAAATATTTTGAAATAATTCCATGTAGCCTGCCCAAAACCGAACTGCATGAAACGTTTCAAATTTTACATACGCCGTATTGACGTCAATTGTGCAAAAGCATGTCAGTTTGTTATAAATTGACTGCACTCAAACACCGTTCTTGAAGAACGCGACCGCTACGACACCCGGCCCCGTATGTGTGCCGATCACACTGCACAGCAGCGTCTGCTCCAGACTGCCGCAGTGATCGCGCCAGAGCGCCGCGCTGTCCGCCACATATTTCTGCAGCAGGGCATCGCTCAGGCCGGTGTAGCCGAGCAGGATCGGCAGGGAAAAGTCGATGCCGCCGCTCTCGCGTACCTTCTGCACAAGCAGGTTGTTGCCCTGCTTCGAGCCGCGCGCCTTGCCGATCATGGTCACGGCCCCGTTTTCCAGCGTAACGACCGGCTTGATGCCGAGCAGCCCGCCCGCGAGCGCCGCCGTGCGTGAGATGCGCCCGCCGCGGCGGAGATACTCCAGCGTATCGAGCAGGCCGAGCAGGCAGATGTCGTCCCGCTTTTTCGTCAGCAGCCCGGCAAGCTCGGCGGCGGCCATGCCGTCCGCCGCCCATTCCAGCGCCAGCTCTGCCAGAATGCCGGATCCGATGGCGGCACTGCGGCTGTCAACAACATAGATATCCTCATAGTCTGCCGCGGCAATGCAGGCGCTCTGATAGGTCCCGGACAGCTCGGCAGAGATGGTGATGACTACGGCGCTCTCTCCGGCCTGCCGGACGGCCTCAAATTCTTTGACAAAGGCCGCCGGAGTGGCCTGACTCGTCGTGGGCAGCACGTCGGACTCGATCAGCCGCTCATAAAAGCGCCTGCGGTCGATGGTAACGCCATCAATAAGCTCTTCGTCTCCGAAATGCACCGTCAGCGGAACGGCGCGCACCTGTGCGCGGCAGCGCTCCGGCAGATCGACGGTCGAGTCGACAAGAATGCGGACGGGTTTCATAGGGTATCCTCCTGTTCTGCGGCGCACAGCCGCTCCAGATTGCCGCAGATCAATTCCAGTGCGGCATACATTTTGCTCCGCTGCTCCTCTGTCAGGCCCATGCTGGCAGCGTCCTCCATCGAGGCAATGCGTGCCTGCAGGGCGGCGAAGACCTCGCGCCCACGGTTCGTCAGATACAGGGGACTACGATAGCGGCGCGATACGGCCTCCGTGGTCACATAGCCGTTTTGCAGCAGAAATTCCAGTGTCCGCGAGACGGCGGCCTTGTCCTCATCGCAGCGCTCGGAAAGCTCCGCCGCCGTCTGGGGGCCGTCCAGCCCGAGATAGTACAGGCACGAGACATGTGGGCCCTTCAGACCGAAGCGCGCCATTTCCTCCGCCTTCAGGCGGCGGATGCAGCGGCTGATGCGCGCGATGCGCTGCGTAAAGACCCCATAGCGTTCTACCATGGTGTTCCTCCATTTCGATATGTTGATTTATCAACTTGTCTGCAAAGTATAGCACAAACTTATTGATTTGTCAACATTCGGGGCGGCACCGCACAATTCAGCAAGAGCATTCGGCGAAAAATGTCCGGCGAAGGCCGAAGGTGAATTATGCGGTGTTGCCCAAAGTGTAGGAACGTGCCGAACGAGCGCGGCATACCATGGGATGAGCGCGAAATAAAGGAGGAATCATATTTGGAATTCAGAACGCAAGCCATGATCGAAGCGGCGCTCCGCGAGGCGCGGCAGGAGGCCGCGCAGGAAGCGCCGCAGCCGGAGCGCACGGAACAGCAGGATGCCGCCTGCGGCATGCTTCCGGCCTGCGCGCCGCTGGCAAATCCCTTTGTCCCGTTCCAGAGGGATGATCCGCCCGTCTATGCAGCGGCGGTCGGGGCCGTGCGCGGTACCCTGTTTCCGGGGCTGGACCTTCCGCTGCGCGGGCAGGAGAACAGCGGCGAGCTGAGCGGTACGCTGCAGCGCGACCTGCAGGCGCTGGGCTTCGCCGTGGTGGAGCTTGGCGAATACCTCGATACGCATCCCGGCGATGCCAGAGCGGCGGAGCTGTTCCGCTCCTATTCTGGGCTTTATGCGCAGGCGGCAGCCGCCTGGGAGGCCGAGAACGGCCCCATCGTCCAGCGCAGCGCCGTGGGCGAGTCCGGTTATGACTGGCTGCGCGGCCCGTGGCCGTGGCAGTACGCTGCAAACGACGGGGAGGGCTGACGATGTTTGTCTATGAAAAGAAGCTGCAGTATCCGGTGCGGATCAAAAACACGAACCCGAAGCTCGCGAGCATCATCATCTCGCAGTACGGCGGCCCGAACGGCGAGCTTGGCGCGGCGCTCCGGTATCTGTCCCAGCGCTATTCCATGCCGTTTGACGAGCAGCGCGGCCTGCTGACGGATATC
Organism: Faecousia sp.; assembly: GCF_048519415.1. NCBI lineage: Bacteria > Bacillati > Bacillota > Clostridia > Eubacteriales > Oscillospiraceae > Faecousia > Faecousia sp. The sequence goes on from NZ_DBFZUT010000049.1 coordinate 2,383, forward strand.
GGTACAGAAGCCCCTGAAATGTTCCTTTCAGGGGCTAACGCTTTTTTTGACGCTTTTGCAACCGTATAGCTCCATTTCATAGGAAGCAAATTCAGATATACATCAATGTTGTCCTTATCATTGACAACCATCTTATCT
>NZ_DBFZUT010000050.1:0-51105 GCF_048519415.1 Faecousia sp.
GCCCAAGGACAGCCAAACGGGGATCGATCTCAGGGCGGCACGAGCATGCGCCCTCATTCAGATTCTTGCCGCAGCGGGGGCAGATGCCCTTGCAGTCCGGCCTGCAAAGCAGCTTCGAATCCATGTTCAGCACGAACGCAGTCGTCAGGATCTCGTCCAGATCGGCCATATCCCCCTCCTGCAGGAGAAAAGTCCACTCATCTGCCTCATCCTCCCGCTCGAGCGAACGGGTGAGCACAGCATGCACCGGCCAGGAGACGCGGCGTTCAAACGGCGCGGCGCAGCGGTCGCAGACAGCGTGCAGATTTGTGGAGATCACGGCCTCTAAAACGAGGACACCGGCGGTGTTGCGCACCGTCCCCTCGGCGGAGACGGGCTCCTGCACGGGAAAACTCCCGCCGAATTGCAGATCGTGCAGATCCAGCGCGGTATGGAAGGGCAGAACACTGTCCGGCTTTTGCATGATTTTTGATAATCCAAGCAGCATAATGATCCCCTGTTCCATAGTCGTGCAGGAGATATTATAACGGTTTTTCGTGATTTTGTCAAATCCTTTTTCGATTTTTTCATAAAAAACCTTGACAATCCGAACGATCTGCGGCATAGTAAAGGCAGCAGCGCCCCATTGCCGCTTCGGCCTTCGCCGAATCTTTTTCGCCGATCCATCGGTTCGAAAAGTTTGAAGTACACAAAGTACGCCTGCACTTTCCGAATCTCGGCTCGACAAAAAATCTCTCGCCGAATGCTTTCGCTTCATGGTGCGCTGCTGCCCAATTTCAGCGAAGGAGACCACGCTCCCATGAAAGAACTGACCATCGGCCGCAATGACGCCGGGCAGCGGCTCGACCGCTTTCTGGCCAAGGCCGTTCCGCTGCTGCCCGCCTCGCTGGCGCAGAAGTATATCCGCCTCAAGCGTATCAAGTGCAACAACGCCCGCGCGCAGCGCGACACGCGCCTGCAGGAGGGCGATGTGCTGCAGCTTTATATCAACGACGAGTTTTTCGACAAGCCCTCCGAGGCCAACGCCTATCTGACGGTGACGGCACCGAAGCTCAACATCGTCTATGAGGACGAAAACATCCTGCTCGTGGACAAAAAGCCCGGCGTGGCCGTGCATCCGCACGACGGCGCGGAGTATGGGCGCACGCTCATCGACCATATTCAGGCCTATCTCTATGCAAAAGGAGAGTGGCGGCCGCGCGAGGAGCAGGCCTTCACCCCAGCCCTGTGCAACCGCATCGACCGCAACACCGGCGGCATCGTCATCGCGGCCAAAACGGCCGAGGCTCTGCGCATCCTGAACCAGAAAATTCGCGACCGCGAGCTGGACAAGCGCTATCTTGCCGTGGTGGAGGGCACGCCCCGCCCGGAGACTGGCGTGCTGAAGGGCTATCTCTTCAAGGATGCGGTCAAAAACCGCGTTTTCGTCACGGATACGCCGCAGAAGGGCGCAAAGACCTGCGAAACGCGCTATCGAACGCTTACAAAGCGCGGCGGCCTGTCGCTGGTGGAGTGCGAGCTGATCACGGGCCGCACGCACCAGATCCGCGCGCAGTTTGCGCATGCCGGGCATCCGCTTTTGGGCGACGGCAAGTACGGCAAGCTCGATCCGCACGCTGACCGGCGCTATCAGGCGCTGTATTCCTATCGCCTGACGTTCTGCTTCACCACGGACGCAGGCGTACTTGCGCCCCTGAACGGCCGCAGCTTTCAGGTGGCGGACGTCGAATTTGTGAAGACGTATTTCCCGGACTTTCACCTGCCGGGAATTGCAGAATAAGCAAACCGATCAAAATCGCCCCCCATCGGCCAAAGCCGATGGGGGGCGATTTTATAGGTATCAGGTCAGATGCAACAAGGGCTTAGTCCTTGTACATCTCGACCAGCTTGAGCAGGTGCTCATAGCGGGCCTTTGCGGATTCCTCGTTGCGCTCAAACAGCTCGTTTGCACGCTCCGGGAACTCGCGGGTCAGGCGGCTGTAGCGCGCCTCGTTCATCAGGAACTCCTGATAGCCGCCCTTCGGCTGCTTGGAGTCGAGGGTGAACTTGCCGGTCTCCTTGGACGGGTCGAAGCGGAACATGTTCCAGTAGCCGCAGTCGACAGCCTTCTTCATCTCTTCCTGGCAGTGCATCATGCCGCCCTTGATGGAGTGCATTTCGCACGGAGCATAGCCGATGATGAGGGACGGGCCATGATAGGCCTCGGCCTCGGCAATGGCCTTGAGGGTCTGAGCCTGGTTGGCGCCCATTGCGACCTGCGCGACGTAGATGTAGCCATAGGACATGGCGATCTCGGCAAGGCTCTTCTTCTTGGTCTCCTTACCGGCAGCCGCGAACTGAGCGACCTGACCGATGTTGGAAGCCTTGGAGGCCTGTCCGCCGGTGTTGGAGTACACCTCGGTATCGAAGACGAAGATGTTGACATCCTCGTTCTGGGCAAGGACATGGTCTACGCCGCCGAAGCCGATATCGTAGGCCCAGCCATCGCCGCCGAAGATCCAGACGGACTTCTTGCTGAGGTAATCCTTCTGGCTCAGGATCTCAGAGGCCAGCTTGCAGGCGTCGCAGTCGCAGCCGTCGCAGATGCTCTCTTCGAGGGCGGCGATGTAAGCCTTGGCAGCTTCCTTGTTGGCAGCGCCGTCTTCCATGGTGTCGAGCCACTTCTGAGCGGCTTCCTTCAGCTCTGCAGCCGTCCAGTCGATGGCGAGCAGGGCGTGAGTCTTCTCGGCGAGGTTCTCGCGGATGACCTTCTGCGCGGTGTACATGCCGTAGCCATGCTCTGCGTTGTCCTCGAACAGGGAGTTGGACCATGCGGGGCCGTGGCCGTTCTTATCGGTGCAGTACGGGGACGTCGCGCCCGGGCCGCCCCAGATGGAGGAGCAACCGGTGGCGTTGGAGATATACATGCGGTCGCCGAACAGCTGGGTGATGAGGCGTGCATAGGACGTCTCGGCGCAGCCTGCGCAGGAGCCGGAGAACTCGAGCATGGGCTGCTTGAACTGGCTGCCCTTGACGCTCAGATCCTGAAGCTCTTCCTTCGGCGCGACCTTGGCGACCATGTAGTTGAAGACCGGCTGCTGATCGAGCTGGCTCTCCTGAGCGACCATGGTGATGGCCTTCGTCGGGCAGACGCCGACGCAGACGCCGCAGCCCATGCAGTCGAGCGGGGAGACAGCCATGGTGTACTGATACTTGCCCTTGCCCTTGCCGGCCTTGACCGGACGGATCTTCGCAGCGGCGGGAGCGGCAGCGGCCTCTTCCTCGGTCAGTGCGAACGGACGGATCGTGGCATGCGGGCAGACAAATGCGCAGCTGTTGCACTGGATGCACTTGTCGGCGTCCCACTCGGGGACGGTCACGGCGACGCCGCGCTTCTCGTAAGCGGAAGCGCCCAGCTCGAACTGGCCGTCGACATGATCCATGAACGTAGAGACGGGCAGGGAATCGCCGTCCATCTTGTCGATGGGCAGGAGGATGTTCTTGACCATCTTCACGAGCTCCGGCTTGCCCTCGAGCACGGTGGTGTCGGGCTGATCCTCAGCCTCGGCCCATGCGGCGGGGACATCGACCTTGACGTAGGCGGTAGCGCCGGCGTCGATGGCGTTCCAGTTCTTCTCAACAACGTCCATGCCCTTCTTGGCGTAGGAATGCTCGGCGGCGTCCTTCATGTACTTGATAGCGTCGGCCTCGGGCATGACCTTGGCGAGGGAGAAGAAGGCGGACTGCAGGATGGTGTTCGTGCGCTTGCCCATGCCGACCTTGATGGCCAGATCGATGGCGTTGATCGTGTAGAGCTGGATGTTGTTCTTCGCGATGTAGCGCTTCGCCTCGGCGTTCAGGTGGTGCTCCAGCTCGGCCAGATCCCACTGGCAGTTGATGAGGAACACGCCGCCCGGCTTGACGTCGTTGACGATCTTGAAGCCCTTGGTGATGTAGGACGGGTTATGGCAGGCGACGAAGTCGGCCTTGTTGATGTAGTACGGGCTCTTGATGGGCTTGTCGCCGAAGCGAAGGTGCGAGATGGTCACGCCGCCGGTCTTCTTGGAGTCGTACTGGAAGTAGGCCTGCACATACTTGTCGGTATGGTCGCCGATGATCTTGATGGAGTTCTTGTTTGCGCCGACGGTGCCGTCGCCGCCGAGGCCCCAGAACTTGCACTCGATGGTGCCTTCCGCAGCGGTGTTCGGTGCGGCATGCTCCTCGAGGGACAGGTGGGTGACATCGTCGTTGATGCCGATGGTGAAGTGGCGCTTCGGCTCTTCCTTCGCCAGCTCTTCATAGACGGCGAAGACGGATGCGGGAGGCGTATCCTTGGAACCAAGGCCGTAGCGGCCGCCGATGACCGGGATCATCCGGCCGGCGTTGGCCAGAGCGGTCACGACGTCGAGGTAGAGCGGCTCGCCCAGGGCGCCCGGCTCCTTCGTGCGGTCGAGAACGGCGATCTTCTTGCAGGTGGCCGGAATGGCCTCGAGCAGACGGTCGGCGCGGAACGGACGGTACAGGCGGACCTTCACGAGGCCGACCTTCTCACCGTGAGCGTTCATGTAGTCGATGACTTCCTCTGCGACGTCGCAGATGGAGCCCATGGCGATGATGACGCGCTCAGCGTCCGGTGCGCCATAGTAGTTGAACAGCTTGTAGTCGGTGCCGAGCTTGGCATTGACCTTGCCCATGTACTCCTCGACGATCTCAGGCAGAGCGTCGTAGTAGCCGTTGCAGGCCTCGCGGTGCTGGAAGAACGTGTCGCCGTTCTCGTGAGAGCCGCGCATGGCGGGGCGCTCGGGGTTCAGGCAGTGGTTGCGGAAGGCAGCCACTGCGTCCATGTCACACATTTCCTTCAGGTCGTCGTAGTCCCAGATGGCGATCTTCTGGATCTCATGGGACGTGCGGAAGCCGTCGAAGAAGTTGATGAACGGGACGCGGCCCTTGATGGCGGACAGGTGCGCGACAGGGGCGAGGTCCATGACTTCCTGCGGGTTGGTCTCGCAGAGCATGGCGAAGCCGGTCTGACGGCAGGCGTAAACGTCGGAATGATCGCCGAAGATGTTCAGCGCATGGGTCGCGACGGTACGCGCGGAGACATGGAAGACGGCGGGCAGCAGTTCACCGGCGATCTTATACATGTTCGGGATCATCAGCAGAAGACCCTGCGAAGCAGTATAGGTCGTCGTCAGAGCGCCGGCGGCCAGAGAGCCGTGAACGGTGCCGGAAGCGCCTGCCTCGGACTGCATCTCGACGACCTTGACGCGGTTGCCGAAGATGTTCTTACGGCCCTGCGCAGACCACTGGTCGACATAGTCGGCCATCGGGCTGGAGGGGGTGATGGGGTAGATGCCGGCTACTTCCGTAAAGGCGTAGCTGACATGGGCGGCGGCGGTGTTGCCGTCCATCGTCTTGAATTTACGTGCCAAAATAAATACCTCCTGAAAGTATTTCTTTCAAAACATCTCCATTCTAACACTAAAGTCCGGATTTGTAAATCAGAAAAACGAAAAGAACCGCGAAAATCTTGAAACTGTGCCACGTAGCGTGCGGCAAATTTCTGCCCATTGCTGCGGAGACCGGAAAAAGCGGGGAAGCCGCCGCCGCGGCGCTCCCGCATCAAAAGCAGAAAAAAGTTCGTGTTTATTTGCGCGAGTTTTTTGCAAAATTTTACGCAAATCGATATGAATGCAGATTCGGCCGGAATCTGAAGCTGCTTTTGCACGGCGGCGCTTGTATTTTTGCGGTCTGTGTTGTATGATAAAGAATAAAGGAAAAAAGGAGGGGGAACGTATGACTTCACGCGTGGATTCCGTGGGCCTGTCCGGCATCAGCGGATATCCCGTCATGGTCGAGTGCAGCATCTCCAGCGGCCTGCCGGGCTTTGAGCTCGTCGGCCTGCCGGATGCCGCCGTGCGCGAGTCGCGCGAGCGTGTGCGCGCCGCCATCAAAAACAGCGGCTTCCGCTTTCCGGTCAGCCGCATCACGCTGAACCTTGCCCCGGCCGGGACGAAAAAGACCGGCACGCTCTATGACCTGCCGATCCTGCTCGGCATTCTTGCGGCGCAGGAGCTTGTCCGTCTGCCGCGCGAGCCGTCCGCCTTCCTCGGCGAGCTGAGCCTCGAAGGCAAGCTGCGCCCCGTCAACGGCGTGCTGCCCATGGCCATCGCCGCCCGGAAGGCCGGCATCCGCACGCTGTATGTCCCGGCGGAAAATGCGCGCGAGGCCACGCTGGCGGGCGACCTGACCGTCATCCCCGTGAAGGAGGTGCGGCAGCTGGCCGCCCATCTGCGCGGTGAATTCTCCATCGAGCCGGAGCCTGCCTGGCAGCCTGAGGAGACGGAGGAGCGCCTGCCGGACTTCAGCGACGTCATGGGGCAGGAGCATGTCAAGCGCGCGCTGGAGGTCGCAGCCGCAGGTGCGCACAATGTGCTGCTCGTCGGCCCGCCGGGCTCCGGCAAGAGCATGCTGGCCCGCCGCCTGCCGTCCATCCTGCCGGATATGACGCGCGAGGAAGCGTTGGAGGTCACGCAGATCCACTCCGTCATGGGCCTGCTCACGCCGGAGTCCCCGCTGGTGCGCCGCCGCCCCTTCCGCAGCCCGCACCACACGATCTCGGCTCCCGGCCTGACGGGCGGCGGCTCCACGCCGCGCCCGGGTGAGATCTCACTGGCCCACCGCGGCGTGCTGTTCCTCGATGAGCTGCCGGAATTCCGGCGCGAGACGCTCGAGGTCATGCGCCAGCCGCTTGAGGACGGCATGGTAACGATCTCCCGCGCAAACGGCTCAGCAAGTTACCCGAGCCGCTTTCAGCTCGTGTGCGCCATGAATCCGTGCCGCTGCGGCTGGTACGGCGACCCCTCGGGGCGGTGCACCTGCTCGCAGGGCGCGGTGCAGGCCTATCTTTCGCGCATCTCCGGCCCACTGCTCGACCGCATCGACATCATCACGGAGGTGCCGTCGCTCCACTTTGACGAGCTGCGCAGCACGACCGTGCCGGAGTCTTCTGCCGTTGTCAAGCAGCGTGTTGAAACGGCCCGCGCCATCCAGCGCGAGCGCTTCAAGGGCACGTCCTGCCGCTGCAACGCCAATATGCAGACACCGGAGCTGCGCCGCTTCTGCGAGCTGGACGAAACGGGCGCTCTGCTGATGCAGCAGGCGTTCGAGAGCCTCGGCCTCACGGCCCGCAGCTATGACCGCATCCGCCGCGTGGCCCGCACGATCGCGGACCTTGCCGGGAGCGAAAGCATCCTGCCGGAGCACCTGTCCGAGGCTATCCAGTACCGCACGCACCAACTGATCCAGAACTGAGGAATTGAGGAATTTACCATGAATGAAATGTTTTTGCTGAAGCTGGGCGAGATCGTCCTGAAGGGCGGCAACCGCTTCCAGTTTGAGAACCGTCTCAAGACGAATGTTGCCCGGCGTATGCGCCCGTTCGGCGATTTCCGCGTCTCCATCGTCCAGTCCACGGTCTATGTGGAGCCGGAGAACGCCGACTGCGACCTCGACGGCGCGTGGGAGGCCTGCCATGCCATCTTCGGCGTGGTGAGCCTGTGCCGCTGCCGCCCGTGCGCCAAGGATCTCGACGCCATTTTTGATACGGCCATGGCCTACCTCGGCGACGATTTGAGCATGGCGAAGTCGTTCAAGGTCGAGTCGCGCCGCTCGGACAAGCGCTTTCCGCTGACGTCCATCGGCCTGTCGCAGGAGATCGGCGGCCGTCTGGCTGAGGCCTTTCCGGACGTGACGGTCGATGTGCATCACCCGGATTACACGGTCTATGTCGAGGTGCGCGACCGCGCGGCCTATGTGCACGGCCCGGCGGAGCCCGGAGCGGGCGGCCTGCCCACGGGCGTGGGAGGCAGAGCCATGCTGCTGCTGTCCGGCGGCATCGATTCACCGGTCGCGGGCTATATGATCGCCAAGCGCGGCGTGGAGCTGGAGTGCGTGCACTTCTTCTCCTATCCCTACACGAGCGAGCTGGCGAAGGACAAGGTGCTGGAGCTTGCGCGCCTGATGACGCGCTACTGCGGCCGAATGACCGTGAATATTGTCGGCTTTACCGAAATTCAGGAAGCGATCCGTGACAACTGCCCGGAGGAATTCTTTACGCTGGTCATGCGCCGGTTCATGATGAAGATCGCCGAGCGCATCGCGCGCGACCACGGCTGCGGCTGCCTTGTCACCGGCGAGAACCTTGGCCAGGTCGCCTCGCAGACCATGGAGGCCATGGCCGTGACGGGCGCCTGTGTGGACCTGCCCATCTTCCAGCCGCTCATCGGCATGGATAAGGAGGAGATCGTCACGCGCGCCCGCCAGATCGGCACGATGGAGACGTCCATCCTGCCCTATGAGGACTGCTGCACGGTCTTTACGCCGCGCCATCCCAAGACAAAGCCGACGCTGGCCCAGGTGGACGCCGCCTGTGCCCCGCTCGACATGGAGGGCCTGATCGCCCGCGCGTTGGAGAACACCGAGCTGGTGAAGGTACGCTGGCATGGATGAGGCGGTGCAGGTCATTGCCCGGCTCACGGCTGCGGAGAGAACGCTCGTCACGGCGGAAAGCTGCACCGGCGGTCTGCTCGGCAAGCTGCTGACGGATGTACCCGGTGCTTCCGCCGTCTATCTCGGCGGCATTATCTCCTACGCCTACGCCGTGAAGGAGCGCCTGCTCGGCGTTCCGCATGCCCTGCTCGAGGCGCAGGGGGCCGTGTGCGAGCCGGTCGCCCGCCGTATGGCGGAGGGCGCGCGGAGCCTGCTCGGCGCGGACTATGCCCTGTCCGTCACCGGCAATGCCGGGCCGGGCACGGATGAGAAAAATCCCCGCGTCGGGGAGATCTTTGTGGCGTGCGCCGACGCGGCCGGGACGCGGTGCGTGCGGCTGGAATGCGGCGGTACGCGCGGGGAGAACCGGGAGGCGGCCTGCCGCGCAGCCCTGCGGCTGCTGCTGGAGCGCGCGGTATGAGCGGCGTGCCCGATGCGGCCATTGCCGCGTGCCCCGATTATGAGCCGGAGACCTGCCGCACAGCCCTGCAGCAGGTGCTTGCGCCGTTCGGCGGCCTTGCGTGGGTAAAGCCCGGCATGCGCATCGCCGTCAAGGCGAACCTCGTCTCGGCCATGAAGCCGGAGCGGGCCGCAACGACCCATCCGATGCTGCTGCGGGTCCTGACGGAGGAGCTCGTCCGGCGCGGCGCGTCCGTCGTCGTGGGCGACAGCCCCGGCGGTACCTACGCAGCGGGGCATCTGAACGCCGTCTACCGCGCCTGCGGCCTTGCGGCCGTCGAGGAGGCAGGCGGCACGCTCAACCGGAGCTTTGCCCAGCGGGAGGCCGACCTGCCGGACGCGCGCGTGGCAAAGCACATTACCTACACGGCCTACCTGGACGATGCCGACGCTATCATCAGCTTCTGCAAGCTCAAGAGCCACGGCATGCTCGCCCTGTCTGCCGCGACGAAGAATCTTTTCGGCGCGATCCCCGGCACGATCAAGCCGGAGTATCACTATCGCTATCCCGATCCCATGAACTTTGCCGGGATGCTCATCGACCTGAACGAGTATTTCCGCCCGAGGCTCTATCTTGTGGACGCCGTCGTCGCCATGGAGGGAAACGGCCCGACGGCCGGAACGCCGCGCCCGTTCGGCGCGCTGCTGGCCGGAACGAACCCACACCGCATCGACCTGCTGTGCGCCTCACTCATCGGGCTGAAGCCGGAGAATGTGCCGACGCTGCGCGCAGCGGCCGAGCGCGGCCTGACGCCGCTCGACCCGGCGCAGCTCTGCGTTGCGGGGGATGCCGCGGCCTTTGCCTGCCCGGATTTCCGGATCGTCCAGCATGGGACGGGGACGGATTTTGGCGCGCGGGGCGGCGCATTCGGCCGCCTGCTCGGGAAGACGGCGGCGCTTGCGCTGCGGACGCGGCCGGGCCTGAAGCGGGCGCTGTGCGTCGGCTGCGGCGTGTGCCGCGATGTCTGTCCGGCCCATGCCATTACGATCGAAAACGGCCGGGCGCACATCGACCGTGGGCGCTGCATCCACTGCTTCTGCTGTCAGGAATTCTGCCCGAGGGGCGCGATGCAGGTGCACCGCACCGTGATCGCCCGCATTGCCGGACACTTGTAACCGCTGGGGAATCTCTTGAACGAATTCGGAACTTTCTGCTCGGGATCCCCACGCCGCTTCGTTTTTCGGAATGACAAAGCGGAGGGCTTTTTGCACACGGGACCCGGAGCGTTTTCTCCGGGTCAGCCTGTCAAAGAAGTCCCTTCGGGCCTTTTTGCCAAGCTGCTTTCCAAATTGCAAAATCAAATTTTGCAGCATGATTTTGCAATTCTGCCGCTGCGGCGGGTTATTTGACGCGAAAGGACACCCTGACGGTTTCCTTTCACTCTTTTCTTCCCTCCGGACCTATCGGCTGGGCAGGTTTTTTGACAGTCTGACCCGGAGCGTTTTCTCCGGGTCAGCTTGTCAAAGAAGTCCCTTCAGGCCTTTTTGCCAAGCTGCTTTCAGAATTGCAAAATCAAATTATGCAGCATGATTTTGCAATTCTGCCGCTGCGGCGGGTTATTTGACGCGAAAGGACACCCTGACGGTTTCCTTTCACACTTTTCTTCCCTCCGGAACTTTCGGCCGGGCAGGTTTTTTGACAGTCTGACCCGGAGCATTTTCTCCGGGTTTTCTGATATTTTATATTACTAAAGGAGAATGATCCATGATCCAGCGCTATCACAACGAGCCGGTCGGCCTGCGCGTGACGCCGGAGCCCGGCGACTATCTGAAGCTGCACGACCGCATCCTGCCGGACGGCAGCGAGCAGATCACCGTGGGCCGCGGCGGGAGCTGGTCGGTCCTGGCCTGCAAGGAGGTCTATGGCAAGGCGTCCAAGGCCGTGCAGGCCAGCGGTGCAAAGAGCGCCGTGTTCGACCTGAGCGCGGCGGCCGAGCTGGGCCGTGACGGCCTTCTGGCTGCGGCCGAGGGCATCTGCGGCGGCGCTTATCAGATGAAATATACGCTCTCCGATCAGTGGGAGCCGGAATTTGCCTGCTATGCCTCCGGCGAGGGCTGGCAGGAGCAGGACCTGCAGCTCGGCTGGACGCTGGCGGAGTCCATCCTCCGCACGCGCAGTCTTGTGAACCGCCCTGCCAATCTGCTCACGCCGGAGCGGCTTGCCGCCGCGCTGACGGAGCAGTGCGCGGGTCTGCCGGTCGAGACGCAGTGCTATGACCGCAGCACCCTGCACGAGCTGGGGCTGGAGGCCTTCCTCGCCGTGGGCGACAGCAGCGGCCACTCGCCGGTGCTGGCCGTGCTGCGCTATACGGGCGCGCCGGATTCGGCCGAGCGCCTCGGCCTTGTCGGCAAGGGCGTGACGGTGGATTCCGGCGGCTATAATCTGAAATCCAGCGGCTCCATGGCGGGCATCAAGGGCGATATGGCGGGCGGCGCTGCCGTGGCCGCTGCCGTGCGCGCCATTGCGGCGGCCGGGATTCCGGTGAATGTTACGGCCGTCGTGCCGTGCTGCGAGAACCGCATCTCCACGACGAGTCTGCTGCCGGGGGACCTGATCGGCTCGTTGTCCGGCAAGACCATCGAGGTATTCAATGCAGACGCCGAGGGCCGCCTCATTCTGGCCGACGGCCTGACGTGGGCCATCCGGAAGGAGGGCTGCACGCGCCTTGTGGACGCCGCCACGCTGACGGGCGCGATCTGCGCCATGCTTGGCTATGTGGCCACGGGCGTTATGGCGAGCGACGACGGCTGGTATGCCGCGCTCGAGCGGGCCGCCGCCCACTCCGGCGAGCGCTTCTGGCGTATGCCGGACTTCCCGGAATATGAAAAGCTCATCCGCGGCGACCTCGGCGACGTGCGCAACACGAGCCGCGACGGCTGCGGCGCGATCACGGCCGGGCTGTTCCTGCGGCACTTTACCGAGGGTCTGCCTTGGTTGCATCTGGACATCGCAGGCACGGCGGACAACAAGGGCTATGTCTGGGAGCATCAGGTCCCCGGCGCGACCGGAACGGCTGTGAGCACCCTGTTCCATCTGGCCTGCGGGCTGGCGGAAAAAAAGGAGGAAGCAAAATGAAACGACCCCTGATCGAGGCATGTGTGGATTCCTATGCCTCTGCCATGGCGGCAAGCCGCGCCGGTGCGGACCGGCTGGAGCTGTGCGCCCATCTGGTCATCGGCGGCACAACGCCGACGCATGCCCTGTTCCGGCAGGTGCAGCGCGGCAGCGGCGTGCCCGTCAACGTCCTTATCCGCCCGCGCTTCGGCGATTTTCTCTATACCGAGCCGGAGCTGGAGGAGATGTGCGAGGAGATCGCGGCCTTCCGCGACCTCGGCGCGAACGGCGTCGTCATCGGCGCGCTCACGCCGGACGGCGAGCTGGACCTTGCGCAGATGCGCCGCATGATGGCCTGCGCAGGGCAGATGGAGGTCACGCTCCACCGCGCGTTCGACATGACGCGCGACCCGTTCCGGGCGCTGGAGGACGCCGTTTCCCTTGGCTGCCGGACGATCCTGTCCTCGGGGCAGGCGGCCAACGCCGCCCTCGGCGCGCCGCTTCTGGCAAAGCTGAACGGGCAGGCGGCGGGGCGTATCGATCTGATGGCCGGCTGCGGCGTGAAGCGCACGAACATCGCCGGGATCGCCGCCCAGACCGGTATTACGACCTTCCACACCACGGGCCGTAAGGGCAGCGTGGACAGCGGCATGCGCTACCGCAAGGAGGGCGTGTCCATGGGCCTGCCGTCCCTTTCGGAGTATGAGCTTTGGCTGACGGACGAGGCGGAGTTCCGCGCATGCGCCGAGGCGGTGCACGCCCTCGGAACGCCGGGAGCGCAGGCATGAGAGGCCGGAAAGCGGAATTTGAGCGGAAGCTCGCCCAGACGGGCCTTTGGCAGCTTCTGGACCTATTGCAGACCCTGCCGGACGAGACGGCGCGGCTGGCCCGCCTTTGCTATGCGGCAAGCCCCGCCAGCGATTGGCTCGATACGCCGCCGGAGGTGTTTTTCTCCTGCGCGGCGCATGCGCGATACCTGCGGGAGAACGTTTCGTGGACGCGCGCCCTGCCAGAGCCGCTGTTTCTTGCCTATGTGCTGCATCCGCGCGTCAATAATGAGGCGCTGTGTGACTGCCGCCCTGTGTTCTATGCCGCGCTTGCCGAGCGGCTGCGCGGTCTTCCGGAGGAGGCCGCCATTCTGGAGATCAACCGCTGGTGCGCTGAGCATGTGGCCTATCAGCCGACGGACGAGCGCACGCGCAGCGCGCTGGCCGTGCTCCGCGCGGGCTTCGGCCGCTGCGGTGAGGAGTCCATGTTTGCGGTGAATGTCCTGCGCGCCTGCGGCTTTGCGGCGCGGCAGGTCTATGTGCCGCGCTGGGCGCACTGTGACGACAACCATGCGTGGGTCGAGGTCCGGTGCGGCGGCGCGTGGCACTTTCTCGGTGCCTGTGAGCCGGAGGCCGTGCTGGACCGCGGCTGGTTCAACAGCGCGGCGGGACGCGCCGTTCTGGTGCACAGCCGCTGCTTCGGCGAGCCGGAGCCGGGTGCAGATCTCATCGGCCGCGAGGGCGATGTGGTCTATTGCAACGAAACGGCCCGTTATGCTGATGTGCGCCGCCTGACCGTCCGCGTGACGGACGGGAACGGCGTGCCTGCGGCGGGGGCAAATGTCGATTTTTGTGTTCTGAATAATTGCGAGTGGTATCCCGCGGCAACGGTGCAGACCGATGCGTCCGGCATGGCGGCCCTCACATGCGGCCTTGGCAGTCTGCGGCTGCTGGCACGGCGGGACGGCCTGTGCTGTGAGGCCTTCGTCTCCCCGGAGGAGACGGGGCCGGTCGTGCTGACTCTCGGGAAGCGCGCTCCCGCGCCGGATCGCTGGGAGCCGATCGAGCTGACGGCACCCCGCGGAGGAGCCGTGCGCGGAGCGGTTCCGACGGAGGCGCAGCGGGACCTGCAGGAGCGGTGGCTTCGGCAGGCGCACGAGGCGTGGACGCAGCGCCGCGAGGCCCGGCTGGACGAGGCGGACGCGCAGGGCCTGCCGCCGGAGGAGACGGCGCTGCTGCGCGCGGGCGCGGGCCATGCGGCACAGCTGGCGGCCTTTCTGTGGGAGGAGCCGGAGGCAATGCCCCTTTTGCGCACACTTTTACCGAAGGACCTGCTCGATATCGCGCCGGACGTCCTGCGCGATACATGGGCGCACACGCCCCGGCCGGACGGCGTGCCGGAAGGCATCTGGGCGGCCTTTGTGCTCTGTCCGCGCGTCGGATATGAGCAGCTTCTGCCGCAGCGGCGGGAGTTGACTACATATTTTTCGGAGGAACGGAGCGCTGTGTTTCGCAGGGACCCGGCGGCACTCTGGGCATGGCTCACGGAGGCGATCGCGCCGTCCGTGCTCAGCCCGTCTCCGCTGGCGGCGCTGACGCTGCGGCAGGCCTCACCGGAGGCAAAGCGCGTCCTGTTTGCGGCGCTCTGCCGCGCGCTCGGCGTCCCGGCCCGGCTTGCGCCGGAGGACGGTGCGGCCGAATATTGGCACAACGGCGTCTGGAAGCGCACGGAGGGCCGCGACACGCGCGGAACGGTCGTTCTGATCTGCCCCGCGGGCGAAAAATGGGTCTGCGGCGTGGACTTTTCCCTTTCTGCCCTGACGCCGGACGGTGCACGCCTGCTCTGGCCTTCGGCGGACGGCCTGACATTCTCCGCTGCGCCGGGAGAATATTGCCTGCTCACGACGAACCGTCTGCCGAACGGCGACCAGCGCGTGCTGCGGCTGCATTTTTCCCTTGCGGCGGGCGAACGGCGCACGATCCGTCTGGAGCGCGCCCATGCAGCCCTTTCTGAGATGCTGGGCAGCCATGCGATGGAGGACTTCTTTTCTGCGCGGACGATGGCGGGCGAGCCGGTCTCCGGTGCGGCGTTCACGGCCCGCGGCGGCCTGCTGGCGTGGCTCGCGCCCGGGCAGGAGCCGACAGAGCACCTGCTGCGCGAGCTTCTGGACGAGGACCTGCAGGGTGTGCCCCTGACGCTGCTCGTGCCGGATGCCGGTTCCCTGCGCAACGAGACGATGCGTCGCTTCTGCGAAAAGAACCCGGACGTCCCTGTCTTGCTGGACGGCGATGCGCGCACGGCGGAGACTGCCGCGCGGCAGACGTTTGCCGAGGCGGGCAAGCTGCCGCTGCTCGTTGTGCTGCGCGGCCCGCTCACGGCGGCCTATGCCGTCAGCGGCTATCATGTCGGCAGTGCGGCGCTGGCCCTGCGCGTCTGGCAGGCGATGCGGCCGTGACGGAGCTGCGGATCGTCCGCAGCCGCCGGAAGACGCTGGCGCTGCAGGTCCTGCCGACGGGCGAGATCGTTGCCCGCGCGCCCCTGCGCCTGCCGGAGCGGGATATCCATGCCTTTGCCGAGCAGCATGCGGCATGGCTCGAGACAGCCGTGGCCCGCGCCAGAGCGGGGAGCCGGGCCGCACAGCGGGCGGGCATCCTGAGCGAAGCGGAGCTGCAGCGGCTCCGCACCGCGGCGCAGGCCGACCTGACGGAGCGCGTGACGCGCCTTGCGGCCCGGATGGGCGTCGACTTTGCCGGGATCACGATCCGCGCGCAGCGCACCCGCTGGGGCAGCTGCTCCGCCCGCGGGAGCCTGAGCTTCAACTGCCTTCTGATGCTGGCCCCGCCGGAGGTACGCGAGTATGTCGCCGTGCATGAGCTGTGCCACCGAAAGCAGATGAACCACAGCGCCGCGTTCTGGCGCGAGGTCGCATCATGTTTGCCGGACTATGCCGCGCAGCGCGCATGGCTGCGGGAGCATGGGCCTGCGCTGCTCGGCCGTCTGCCGGAAACATAAAAAATCCTGTGGAAATATGTGCCAATTTGTGGTAAAATATCCAAGATATCGGCTGCGCGATGAGGTCTGCGCAGCTACTGCAAAGGAGACACTGCCATGAAGGAGATCAAAACAGTCGCGCTGGTCGGCCTCGGAGCCATCGGCGCATATTTTGCGGACAGGCTGCAGCCGGTGCTCGGCGACGATCTGCGTGTCATCGCAGGCGGTGCGCGTGCGGAGCGGATCCGCCGCGAGGGCCTTGTCATTAACGGCAAGCAGGAATACTACCACGTTGTGGAGCCGGGCGAGGGCGAGCCTGCCGATCTGGTGATCTTTGCCACGAAGATGTCTGGCTTGCAGCAGGCCATCGAGGACGTGCGGGCGCAGATCGGCCCGGAGACGCTCATCCTTTCGCCGCTCAACGGCGTGGAGAGCGAGGAGGTTGTGGCGAAGACCTACGGCTGGGAGAATATTGTCTATTCCCTGATGCGCATCAGCAGCGTCAAGGTCGGAAACACCGTTTCGTTCGACCCGAACGCCGCGTTCTATGTGGAGTATGGCGAGAAGAAGAACGATCCCGCGAACCTGTCCGAGCGCGTGCTGCGCCTCAAGGCACTGTTTGACGGCGCGGGCATCCGCTATCAGATCCGCCCGGATATGCTGCTGGCCATCTGGGAGAAATTTGCCTGCAACGTCAGCGAAAATCAGGTCGCTGCCGTGCTCGACCTGCCGTATGGCGCGTGGGGCAGCTGCGAGGACGCCGAGGCGCTGCGCATCATGGTCGCGGCCGAGGTCATCGAGATCGCACAGAAGAAAGGCATCCCCATCGAGACGAACTATGCGCGCGACCATCTGGATGTCATCAAGGCCGTTCCGCCGCGCAACAAGCCCTCTACGCTGCAGGATATTCTGGCCGGGCGCAAAACGGAGGTCGATATCTTTGCCGGTGCGGTCATCCGCCTTGGCAAGGAATATGGCGTCCCCACGCCGTATAACGAGTTCCTGTATCACGCCATCCGCGTGCTCGAGGCGAAGAACGCCGGTACGGTCGAGGGAGTATAATATCAAATAACAGATCCTGACGATCCACAGGCCCATGTGGATCGTCAGGATCATTTTACTTGTTCTGCAGCGAAAGAAGCATCGTTTCGAGTGCGGCGGCAGCGACGCTGCGTGGCCGGTCCGTGCGGCGGATGAGGCAGACGGCCCGCTCCGGCAGGCCCTCGCGCAGGTGCAGGCGCTCGATGCCGGGGGCGGGGAGCAGAACATCCGGCACAAAGGCGATGCCGAGGCCGTTTTTCACAAGCGGCAGGAGCTGCGTGGAGGTCGCCGCCTCAATATCCGGCGCATAGCTCAGCCCATGGCGGCGGAACAGGGCCTCATAGAGGTCAAACGTGCTCGTGCCGCGCCGCAGGGCGATGAGCGGCAGGGCCGCGATCTCCCGGAGCGTAAAGGTACGGCCGCTGTCCAGCGGGAAGGCCGTGCTGCACACGGCGACCTCACGGAACGAGGCCAGCACCGTCGCCTCCAGCGGTGCGGACAGGGGAGCGGGCGGCATTGTGACGACGGCAAGCTCGGCAAGGCCGCTGCGCAGGGCGTCGATGGCCTCCGGCGCGGACTGGTTCGAAACGCGCAGGCGGATGGCGGGATTTTCGCGGTGAAAGCGGCTGAGTACCTGCAGCAGCACGGCGTGCAGGGCCGTCTCGCTGCAGGCGATGGAGACCATGCCGCTGCGCAGCTCGCGCTGGCGCTGCAGCTCGGCCTCGCCTGCGCGCAGCTGCTCCATGGCGGCCGTGACGTGGGCATAGAGGGCCTCGCCCTCCGGCGTCAGCTCCACGCCGCGGCTGGAGCGCAGGAACAGGCGGCAGCCGAGCTCCGCCTCGAGATTGTGCACGGCGCGCGTCAGGTTCGGCTGGCTGTTGACCAGCGCCTCCGCCGCGCGGGTAAAGCTGCGGTGCCGCGCTACGGCTTCAAAGATGCGGTAATAATCCAGCGCAATGTCCATGTGTTCCTCCCATATAAAATTGATATGGAGACCATATCAACAATAGATTATCCGTATAAGAACAGAGCCATTATAATACACCTTTGGAATGGAATCAAGGAGGAATCATTGTGAATCAGGACTTAACGACCGGCAAACCCAGCCGGGTGCTCTGGAAATTCTGTCTGCCGCTGTTCGGCAGCATCATTTTCCAGCAGCTTTATAATATCGCAGACAGCTTTGTCGCCGGTAAATTCATCGGCGAGAATGCGCTGGCCGCCGTCGGCAACAGCTATGAGATCACGCTGATCTTCATCGCCTTTGCCTTTGGCTGCAACATCGGCTGCTCCGTCGTGGCGGCGCAGTTCTTCGGCGCGAAGGACCTGCGCAGCATGAAGACGACGATCTATACCACGCTCATCGCCAGCGCGGGCCTGTGCGCTGTTCTGATGCTGGTCGGCCTGCTGCTGTCGCGTCAGCTCCTCGGCCTCATCAACACGCCGGATGAGATCATGAAGGACTCTCAGCTGTATCTGAATATCTACATCTGCGGCCTGCCGTTTGTGTTTTTCTATAATGTGGCGACCGGTATTTTCTCCGCGCTCGGCGATTCCAAAACGCCGTTCTTCTTCCTCATGGCTTCGTCTCTCTCGAACATCGCGGTGGATATCCTGTTCGTCACGGCGTTCGGCATGGGCGTGGACGGCGTTGCGTGGGCGACGTTCCTGTGCCAGGGCGTGAGCTGCGTGCTGGCGCTGGCGTTCGTGTTCCGCCGTCTGGCGAAGATCCACCTGCCGGAGGGCCAGAGGGCTCCGGTCTTCTCCGGCAGACTGCTCGGCCGCGTGGCGCGCGTTGCCATCCCGAGCATCCTGCAGCAGAGCTTTGTCTCCGTCGGCAATATCGTGCTGCAGAGTATCATCAATTCGTTCGGCACGGCCGTTATGGCGGGCTATTCCGCGTCGGTCAAGCTGAATAATCTGGTCATCACGTCGCTCGTGACGCTGGGCAACGGCATTTCGAACTTTACGGCGCAGAACCTCGGCGCCCAGAAGCCGGACCGCATCCGCAGCGGCTTCCGCGCGGGTCTGTACCTTGTGTGGGCGCTGTGCGTCCCGCTGACGGTGCTGTATTTCTTTGCGGGCGCACCGCTTGTGAAGATCTTCGTCGATAACCCGACGCAGAAGGCGCTGGCGACCGGCGTGCAGTTCCTACACATCGTCGCGCCTTTCTATGTGATCGTCGCCTCGAAGATCGTGGCCGACGGCGTCCTGCGCGGCGCGGGAAAGATGGGCCCGTTCATGGTCTCCACGTTCACGGACCTGCTGCTGCGTGTCGCACTGGCCTTTGTCCTGTCCCGCACCTTTGAGGAGACCGGCATCTGGCTGTCGTGGCCGATCGGCTGGACCGTTGCAACGGTCTTGTCTCTGCTGTTCTACCGCTTCGCGCGACTGAAGCCGGAGACCCCGGCTGAGGCCATCGCACTTGAGACAGAGGCTGCCGTCGAGGCGGAGGACGCCGCCGAGGGCGAGTACGCCGAGTTATAACTGAGAACAAAAGTTCGGACCGTGCTGCGGAATACAGCACGGTCCGTCCGACTGTCAAAAAACCTGTCCAGCCGAAAATTACGGAGGGAAGGAGCGTGTGAAAGGAAACCGTCATGGTTTTCTTTCGCGTTCCATCACCCGCCGCGGCGACAGAATTGCAAAATCATGATACAAAAATTGATTTTGCGATTCTGAAAGCATCTTGTCAAAAAATCCCCGGAGGGACTGTTTGACAAGATGACGGGAGAAACCGCAGCATACCTGCGATTTCTCCCGTTTTTCATTTTTTGTGACGGTCATCACAGAGAAAACAAGAAGTCTGTGATGAAACGGCGCAAAAAAAACAAAAGGCAATACCGCGTGGTCCGGGAAAGCATTTTCCGGAGGACGAATGCAACGGTGCGATATTGCCGGAGGAATCCTTTCAGCAGTCTTCCAGCAGGTCGTCGCAGCTCACGCCGAGCGCCTTGGCCAGCTCGGCGACCTCATAATCCGGCACGAACCGAACGCCCTTTTCAATGCGCAGAATGGTCACTTCGTTCATTTCCATTCCGGCAAGCTGCATGCGCGCGGCCAGCTGACGCTGGGTCAGGTGCTGACTGATACGCAGGTCGTGCAGACGGTGCCCGATCAGGTTCTTGGAATTACGATACCAATAGATTTTCACGATCCTTCACCCCGGTTCTGACAGCATATAATCTCTTAAAGTTTAATCGATTTTTTGCGCGCAGATACTTCTAAAGATGAAACTGTCGGATAAAAATCTGATTATATCGAATGGCTGTGAGGCCTTGCAAATTTTATGCCGTTGGGGTATGATAAGAGGCAAGATAACGGGATGGGAGGCGTGGATATGGAACGGATTCTGCTGGTGGAGGATGACAGCGCGATCTATCAGCCGCTGACGTCGTTTTTGCGCGGTGAGGGCTTTGCCGTGCGGCAGGCCTCCGGTCAGCGCGAGGCGCTTGCTCTGCTGGAGGCGGAGGAATTTGACCTTGTGCTGCTCGATGTCGGCCTGCGCGACGGGAACGGCTTTTCCGTCTGCTCGGCTGTGAAGCAGCGCGGCGGGACGGCCGTGATCTTCCTGAGTGCCTCCGGGGACGAGTACAGTGTTGTGACGGGGCTGGACCTCGGCGCGGACGACTATATCGCCAAGCCCTTTCGCCCGCGGGAGCTTGTTTCGCGCATCCGCAGCGTGCTGCGCCGGACGGGGCGGGTACAGTCCGTTCTGGACGTCGGCCCGCTTCGTGTCGACACCGAGCGCGCCTGCGTGAGCAAAAACGGACAGGAGCTGAGCCTTTCCGCGCTGGAATACCGGCTGCTGCTCGTATTCCTGAATCACAGGGGCGCGACGCTCAGCCGCGCGCAGCTGCTCGAGGAGATCTGGGATGTGGCGGGTGATTTCGTGAACGACAATACGCTGACGGTCTACATCAAGCGCCTGCGTGACAAGCTCGAGGACGATCCGCAGGACCCAGCGCTCATCCGCACGGTGCGCGGCGTCGGATACCGGATGGAGGGCTGAGCGATGTTGCGGAACCCGGAACTGCGCCGCGCGCTGCTCGTGGGCGGCCTTCTGACGTTTCTTGCCTCGGCAGCGGCGATGAGCCTGTCCGGCTGGCAGGCCGCCTGCGTGGCGCTGGCGCTCGGCACCGTGCTGCTGGTGCTTTACGGCGTGGAGCTCTGCTGCCGCTACCGGGCCATGGCCCGCCTGGCGGCCGACATCGACGCCGTGCTGCACGGCAGCGGCGATATCCATCTGGCCGATTACGGCGAGGGCGAGGTCAGCCTGCTGCGCAGCGAGGTGCGCAAAATGACGCTCCGCCTGCGGGAGCAGTCCGCGCAGCTCGAAAAGGAAAAGCTGCAGCTCGCCGACGCCATGGCGGATATCTCACACCAGATGCGCACGCCGCTCACGGCGGTGAACCTGCTGCTGACGAGTCTGGCCGGGCATGTGGACGAAGAAAGCCGCGGCGACGTGCGCGCGCTGCGGCGGCAGGTGGCGCGGATGGACTGGCTCGTAGAATCGCTGCTGAAGCTGGCAAAGCTCGATGCCGGGACGGCGCGCTTCTGCCCGGAAACCATTCCGCTTTCGGCCCTGCTGGCGCGGGCGGCGGAGCCGTTTGCCATCGGCATGGAGCTGCGCGGCCAGCAGCTGCAGGTCGAGGCGTCCGGGAACGTCCGCTGCGATCCCGCGTGGACGGCGGAGGCCCTCGGCAACATTCTGAAAAACTGCTCGGAGCATATGCAGGAGGGCACGATCACGGTGCGGGCGGAGGAAAACGCCGTTGCGTCGGTCGTTGTCATCCGCGATACCGGCGGCGGCATCGCACCGCAGGACCTGCCGCATCTGTTCGAGCGCTATTATAAGGGCGAAAACGCACCGGAGCAGAGCGTTGGCATCGGTCTTGCACTTTCACGCTCCATCGCGGCGGCGCAGAACGGCACGCTCACGGCGGCTAATGTGCCCGGCGGCGCGGAATTTACGATGAAGCTCTATAAGGGGATCGTATGAGCGAACGTATCACACTGGCGCAGCTTGCGGCCATCTCCATGCTGACGGAGCGCACGCTGCGCAGCTATCTCAAGCGGGGCCTGCTCGCCGTGGCAGAGGACTTCATCCAGCGGCGCATGGACACGACGGGGCAGCTGTGCGCCGTGCTCGACCTGCCGGTCGCGGCAGCGGAGCTTTGCCGGACTGTGGCCGCCCTTGCGGCGGAGCATGGCGTGACCATGGCTTTCAGCGGAGATGCGGCGCTCTCGCGCGTGACGCTGCGCGGCCCGGCGCAGGATGTGCTGGCGGCGCTGCAGGCGCTGTCCGTCTATTTCCCCGGAAAATCCTGCCGGATTTCAGGTTGAAGTTCCGGCGGGATTTTATTATGCTGTGGGAAAGGAGGTGCAGACGATGGATCTGAAAAACTGGTACGATCGGGTACGGGAGCAGCTGGACAGGCTGGACTTCCCGGCCCTGTGGGCGGGCTTTGCACCCTGCCCGTTTGCCCTGTACACGCACGACACGGCCGTTCTGAACGGCGAGGTGATGCCCCGCCCGGCGGAATTCTACGGCAACACCAGCGTGTGCCGGCAGGGGGAGTATCTTGCCATCTGGAATATGGAGGCAGACCCGCCTGCGGATGTTGCGGGGCTTGCGGCCTCGCTCGTGCACGAGATGTTCCACAGCTTCCAGTTCCGCTGCGGCGAGCAGGGCTGGCCGGACGATCTGGTGCTGGCGGCTACGGAGCCGCAGCCCGCGTTTCTGGCCCTGCGCGCACAGGAGCACCGCGCCCTGGCAGGCGGCGCGCCGCTTTCCGAGGTACTGGCTCTGCGGCAGAGCCGCGCGGCGCTCCAGCCGGAGCTTCTCCTGGAGGAGGCGCGCATGGAGACCATCGAAGGGACGGCGGAATATATCGGCCGCCTTGCGCTGGCGCACCTGTCGCCCGCGGCCTGCGAAGGTGCCTATGCCCGCAGTGCGCAGCGGCTGCTGCAGTGGCCGGACCTGCGCCGCGGCGCCTATGACAGCGGTCCGTGGCTGCTGCGGCGGGCGGCAGAGGAGGGCCTGCCGGTGCCGGTGCACCCCGGCGGGGAACCGATCGCGGATCAGCTCGCACGGCAGCTCAGCCTGCCGGAGGTGCGGCTGCAGCTGGAGCTTCTGGCCGAGGCGGAGCGGCGGCTCGAACGGGAGCGGTCGGCGCGGCGTGTGACGCTGCAGACCCTGCTCGAAACGGCGGAGCGCACGGAGGGAAGCTTTGCCGTCTGCGGCTATGACCCCATGCAGCTTCGGGCGCAGGACGGCCTGCTCTGGAGCGGGAGCTTTCTCGCCCTGCGGCAGGCGGACGGCACGGTGCGCCGTCTGTCCGGCCCGTGCGCTGTGCAGCTTGCGGACGATCCCCACCGGGCGACGGCGCTGTTTGTGCCGCGAATGTGACAAAATTGTCACCTGCGAGTCACTGGCCCGTCACCGGGGCATGGTAAAATGAAGGCATCAAACGAAAGGAAGAAAATATCTATGGATCTTCTGACGGTCGAACATCTGACCAAAACCTACGGCACGGGGGAGAACGCTGTCCATGCGCTGGATGACGTGAGCTTTTCCGTCCCGCGCGGGCAGTTTCTTGCCATCATCGGCCCGTCCGGCTCCGGCAAATCGACGCTGCTGCATATTCTCGGCGGTGTAGACCGCCCGACGAGCGGCCACGTTTATATGAATGGGGAGGACGTCTACTCCCGCTCCGACACGGCGCTGGCGATCTTCCGCCGCCGCGAGGTCGGCCTCATCTATCAGTTCTATAACCTGATCCCGGTCCTGAACGTGGTGGAGAACATCACGCTGCCCGTCCTGATGGATGGACGGAAGGTGAATGACGCGCGCCTCCAGGAGCTTCTGGACACGCTCGGCCTGTGCGGCCGCGAAAAGCACCTACCGAATCAGCTTTCCGGCGGTCAGCAGCAGCGCGTCTCCATCGGCCGCGCGCTCATCAACGCGCCGTCCGTCGTGCTGGCGGACGAGCCGACCGGCAACCTTGACCGCAAGAACTCGCAGGAGATCGTGGAGCTGCTGAAATACTCCAACCGCCAGTACGGGCAGACGCTCATCGTCATCACGCATGACGAGTCCATCGCCCTGCAGGCCGACCGCGTGCTTGCCATCGAGGACGGCCACATCGTCCGGGACGAGGTGATCCGCAAATGAATGTGTTTCACCGCGTTGCGCAGCGCTCCATGCGCGCAAACCGCATGCGGACGATCGTCACGATCATCGGCGTGATCCTTTCGGCGGCCATGTTCACCGCCGTGACGACGTTCGCGACCACGCTGATGACGCATCTGCAGCGGGCCACGGCCTATTTGGACGGCGCTTACTATCTCGGCGTGCACAATGTAGACGCCGACACACTGGCCTCCATGCGGGCCGACAGTGATATCGAGGCTTTTTCGACCGCCGAGGTGCTCGGCTATGCAGAGGTCACGGTCAACAACAGCAATAAGCCCTATCTGTATGTCGAGGCCATCGACGCCGGGTTTTCGGACCGGATGCCGGTCCATCTTGTCGAGGGCCGTATGCCGGAAAACAGCACGGAGCTGCTCATCCCGGACCACCTGCAGGCCTATTCCGACGCGGGGACCTATCTCGTCGGCGACACGCTGACGCTCGAGCTGGGCGACCGCTATTCCGGTGGCTGGCGGCTGTGGCAGAACAACGGCTTCCAGCCGGAGGGCGATGAGTCTGCGGACCCCGGCCTGACGGACGAGCCGGAGCAGCCGGAGCAGCTGCTGGCGCGCGAGACGCGCACCTATACGATCGTCGGCGTCTATCAGCGCCCAAATTTTGAAGACTACTCCGCGCCGGGCTTCTCTGCCCTGACGGTGCAGGAGAATGAGCCGCAGACCGGCCTGTATGATGTCTATTTGCTGCTGCGTGATGCAAAGCAGGAGACGCTTGACCGGGTCATGGCGCGCTACTCCGATGCGGCCGAGGGCGGTATCAGCATGAACTGGGATTACCTGCGCACACAGGGCAATTTCCGCTATGACAACTATTCGAGATTCTTGCTGATGTTTGTGGTCATCTTTGTCCTGCTCATCATGCTCGGCTCCGTCAGCCTGATTTACAGTGCGTTTTCCATTTCCGTCAGCGAGCGGACGCGGCAGTTCGGCCTGCTGGCGTCCATCGGCGCGACGCGGGCGCAGCTCCGCCGGACGGTCTATGCCGAGGCTGGGACGGTCGCGCTCATCGGCATTCCGCTCGGCCTGCTTGCGGGCTGCGGCGGTATGTGGGTGACGATCCGCCTGCTGAGCCCACGCATTTCCGGCCTGATCGGCACACGCGAGGTCGCGATGCGGTTTGCCGCCTCGCCGCTGACCCTGTTGGCGGCGGCCCTGATCGCGCTGGCGACGGTTTTCCTCTCGGCGCAGATCCCGGCGCGGCGTGCCATGCGCATTTCGCCCATTGAGGCCATCCGCCAGAGCCGCGACGTGCGCGCGGCGGCAAAACACGGCGGCTCCGGCCGCCTGAGCTACCGCCTGTTCGGCCTGCCGGGCCTGCTTTCCAGCCGCTATTTCCACCGCAGCCGTAAAAAGTACCGTGCTACGATCTTCTCCCTTGCCATGAGTGTGCTGCTGTTCGTCTCGGCGAGTACCTATGGCATGTACCTGACGGAGAGCGTGACCGAGAGCGTCAACCTGCCGCCCTATGACCTGTCCTATTCCACGGGCGAAGGGGAGAAGGATGTTGCCATGCTGCCCGCCCTGCGGGCGGCGGATGGCGTCGAGAAGGTGTGGTTTGCCTCCTGTGACAACGGCGACTATGTGCTGGACAGGAATGAATTTGCCAGCGGTTACCGGAATATTCTGGAGAAATCCGGCGCCGGAACCGAGAAAGCGCGGAGCTATTCCGCCTGCTACCTCGATGACGAGACGTTCAACGCCATCCTCGCCTCTATCGGCATGACGCGCGCGGAGTATGATGCCGCGCCCGGCGCGATCGTCTGCGACCACGCAAGCGTGACCTATTATGACGAGAACAACCTCCTGAGCTATACCGGCCGCGTACTGAACGACGGCGTCACGGCGCTGCGCACGTTCAGCGCGGACAGCCTCGAGGACGGCTCGAAATACGTCTATACCGCTTACGAAGACGGCGGCTATGTCAGCTACTATTACAACGAGACGAAGCAGACCTATCAGCCGCGCCCGGCGTCGTTCGGCGATGGGATTGCAATTGTTGGCCGGACGGAGACGCAGCTGACGAACAGCGGCTCTGACAGCCTCGTGCTGTACTATCCGTTCTCCATGGCCAAGGGCATTGCCCGGAACACCGGCTCGCTGATGCTGGTGACGGATGACGCGAAGCAGGCCCAGAAGAGCCTGGAGGAGGTCGTGAACGCCTCCGGCGAGACCTATACGGAGGGCAACCTCTATGACGCACGGGAGGAGTACCGCGACGCGGAGAATGCCCTTATCGTGGTGCGCGTGTTCGCCTATGGCTTTATCACGCTGATGTCACTCATCTGCGTGGCGAACGTCTTCAACACCACGACGACGAACGTGCTGCTCCGCCGCCGGGACTTTGCGATGCTGCGCTCGGCCGGTATGACGCGCGGCGGCCTGAACCGCATGATCTGCTATGAGTGCCTGCTCTACGGCACGCGGGCCCTGCTCATCGGCCTGCCGCTGTCGGTTGCGCTGGCCTTCCTGATGTATCGCTCCGCCTCTTTCATCGGCGCGTCGTACTTCCGGCTGGACTGGACGGCTGTGCTCATCGCGTCGGTCATGGTGTTCCTCGTTGTGTTTCTCTCAATGATGTATGCCATGCGCAAGATCAAGCGCGACAATCCCGTTGATGCCCTGAAGAACGAAACGACCTGATCCGCGCCCATACGACAAAATTCGCCCCCGGCAGGATTTCCTGCCGGGGGCGAAAGGCTATGTTGTTGGTTTTTGTCGCTCGGCCAGCAGCCGCGCGGCCTCCGTGCGCATGGCCCAGACCATTTCGCACAGATATTTCGGAATGCCGGAGACGCTTCCCGTCTCGGCCATGGCCATGGCGGCGCAGGAGTGGCAGATGTGCCGGTTCTGGCAGCCGGTGCAGGTGCCGGAGAGACGTTGGGCCGAGCTGACGCGCGTCAGCTCGCTCCAGGCCTCGCGGAAAGGCTTGCCCTTCAGCTCGATGCGCGGCTTCGGCATCATGCCGCAGGGTGTCAGCCAGCCGTCCCACGTCACCCAGAACGAGGCGTTGCCCGCGCGGCAGGAGATCGTGCCGTCTACGGGGTCGACGCAGTCCTCGTCCAGACCGGGGGGCGGGGCGATGCCGCGCAGGATGTTCTGCAGGAAGCGGGTGAAGTCCTCCTCGCCGCGCTGCAGGCGGTAGCGCTCCATGTGATAGTGTGCCGTTTCCGCCGGGCTGAAGCGGTCGTTCCGCCCGACCATGGCCGGGTCGCGGCGCAGCGGGGGGAACATATAGGTGTTGACCTCAAGGATGAGGTCCCGTTCGGCGGCGTAGCCTACGATGCGCTCCAGATCGCCCGCGTTGTGCGGCGTGAGGGAGCAGTTGAGCTTGACGAGGATGCCTGCCTGCCGCAGCAGGGTGATGGCGCGGTCCACGCGGTCAAACATACCGCTGCGGCCGCACAGGGCTTCGTAGGTCTCATTGCCCGCGCCATAGAGCGTGATGTTGATGCGTGTGGGCGGATGCTCGGCCAGCCGGGCCACGCGGGCCTCATCCAGCAGGGTGCCGTTGGAGTTGATGGAGATGAGGAAGCCCATCGTGCTCAGCCGCTCGTAAAGCGGCCAGAAGTCCTGCCACAGGAACGGCTCGCCGCCGGTCAGCAGCAGATAGAGCATACCTGCGTCACGCGCCTGCTCGGCGATGGACAGCCACTGGATCAGCCCGACGGGCGGGCGCGGCGAGGCGGCAACCTCGGCGGGCGTCTTACGCACATAGCACATCTTGCAGGCGAGGTTGCACACCGGCGAAAGCTCAAAGGTACCGCTCAGCGGCGTGAGTGTGCGGCTGGCGCGGTCAAAAAGATACTGTGTCAGGCGTGGTTCAACATAGCGTTCAGGCTGTTTCATGTTCCAACTCCGCTTTCAGGCAGTCGACCGCGGCGCGGTCGGGCGTACAGGTCAGGGCGTAAACGGGAACGTCCAGCGCCGCCAGCAGGTCGCAGACCCGCGCGACATAGCGGTCGTCCCATAGGTTGACGGTCATTCCCGCATACAGGCCGCGGAACGCGGCGGCGGGGGAGAGGCGGCGCAGCGAGCACGCGCTGCCCTGCGACAGCAGGACGATGGCGCGCACGGGGCGGCTCTCGTTTACAAAGCAGTTCGAGGACCCGGCGTATGGCGAGCCGAAGGCCGTCCACACGCCGTCCATGCGGCGCAGCACGGTGCGGTCGCCGTTAAGGAGCTCCGCGCCCTCATAGCGCTGCCAGAGGTCCGCCTGCGTGGACTTGCCGATGCCGGATACGCCGGAGAACAGCAGCCCGCCGTAGCGCGTGGAGACGAACGAGGCGTGCAGGATCATGGCGTCCCGCTGCAGCAGCAGGGCCTCGAGGGCAATGTGGGAGAAGCAGTTGGCCGTCTCGGAGAAAAAGCCCCGGTCGGCCTCCAGATATTCGATGGTCTCGCGCCCGTCCTGCTCCAGGTGGCCGACGGCGTAGGGCCGGTCGCCCTCGCGCCGGTCGTGGAAGACGCGAAAAAAGCCGTCCTCCGTTCGGAAGACGGCAAAGGCATAATTTCGCAGAAGCTCGCGGCCGCGGACCTCGGGCAGAGCCTGCACGGGCAGCAGCGAGACAGTCAGGGGTGCTTCGCCGGGCGCACAGAGGAAGGGCTGGAAGCCGCGCGTGACCTCCGGCCGGAACGGCATCAGCAGGCGGATCTCACAGCCTGCGATGGAGAAAGAGATCGATTCCACGGATTGATCAGGAATTAAAGAGCATCGAGGAGAGCGTGCTGTTGGTATAACAATAAAAATTCATTTTCACTTCGCAGTTGTTGTTCGCCTCTGTAAAAGCACCCGTGATAATTCCATCGTCTACTTCGCGACCATCAGTAACAGTGCAAACAGCAATGTCATTGTATCCGAGCTTATTGGCGCACAACGCAATATGCTCGGCCAGCACAAAATTTTCGTAAAATACCTCGGGCTTCTGATACTGCTTCATCTGGAATTCCCCCTTCAGAATGCGAACGGCGGCGCGGATGCGCAGGAGAGGCGCGTCAAAGGACAAACCGCCGGATTTTCTTTAATTACCGTAATCATAGCGCAGAGAACGCGTTTTGTCAACGTTTTTTTGCAGAAAATGCAACTTTTCCCGCGGCTTCGTCCGGAATTTCCATATGTTTCCAGATAAGGAAGCAAGTTCTGCGCCTCACTTTTCCTCGAGAATTTTGTTCAGCTCGCGCATGAAGCTGTTGATATCCTTGAACTGGCGGTAAACCGAGGCAAAGCGGACATAGGCGACCTCGTCGAGCGGCTTGAGCCGCTCCATGACCAGCTCGCCGATCTGGCCGGTGCTGACCTCGCGCTCGAGGGAGTTCTGCAGGATCTGCTCGATGTCCAGCGCGGCCGTCTCCAGCGCGGCCAGACTGACCGGGCGCTTTTCGCACGCGCGGAGCATGCCGTTGAGGATCTTGTTACGGTCAAAGGACTGGCGGCTGCCGTCCTTCTTCACCACCACGATGGGCAGACTCTCGACGGTCTCATAGGTCGTGAAGCGCCGCTGGCACTGCAGGCATTCACGGCGGCGGCGGATGCTCAGGCCGTCGTCCGAGTGGCGCGAATCGACGACCTTGCTCTCGGGATAGCTGCAATAGGGACATTTCATGGCAATTTTCCCCTTTTGTTTCGTTTCTTTTAGTTTATCAAATCCTGTCAAATTTGTCCATTGCTTTTTTGCGTCAGCGGGACAGAAGCTCCTCCAGCACGTCCCGCACGGCGCAGGGCGTGACCGTCCAGCGGTGCAGTGTGCGGCCGAGCTGCAGCGCCTCGCGCGGCGTGGGCGAGAGCTCCGGCAGGCAGGCGCGGCAGCGCTCCTGCCCGCGGCGCATGCGGACCTCCAGCCCGAAGCGCCCGCCCGAGCGCAGCAGATAATAGTCCAGCCGGGCGCGGCGTCCGTCCGCGCAGCGCACCCCGGCGCGGCCGATCAGCGTTCTGTGTTTCATGGGACCACCTCCGGTTCCTATTGAACCACAGAACCGACCTGCGCGCTACGGTGAAATTTCTGCATATTCCGACAACGAAAGGAAGAAATCAGTCGAAAACTTCGCTTTTCCTTTCATTATTCGACAACGGGCAGAAAAACACCGGACGAAAAGTTGGAGAACAAGTCGCTATTTGTCGAAACTTTCCCGCCCGGGGAAGATCGGCGCGTGCAGCAGCTGCCGCGACAGCGCCAGAATGGCGGGGGAATCCAGGCTGTTTTCGATCGTCACGCTGCCCTCGCCCTGCTGCACCAGCAGCCCCGCGTCCAGCAGGCGGCGCTTTGTCTCGCGCGCCGTGCCCGCGCTGCCGTCCAGCAGCTCGACGTCCGGCCCCACCACACGGCGGATGGCTCCGGCGGCGAAGGGAAAGTGGGTGCAGCCCAGCACAAGGGCGTCCGGCCCGGCGGCAAGCACCGGGGCAAGCCGTGCAGCAAGGCAGCGCTCCAGTGCGGGACCGGTCAGCTCACCGCGCTCGACGAACTCCACCAGCTCCGGACAGGGGCATTTCAAAATATGGCAGTTCTCGGCGCAGCGCTGCAGCAGGGCGGCAAATTTCTCCTCGCGGAGCGTGGCCTCCGTGGCCAGCACGCCGATGCAGCCGCCGGGATGGCGCGAAACGGCCAGCTTGAGCGCAGGCTCAATGCCGATGATGACCCGATCCGGCCAGCGGGCACGCAGCGCACCGATGGCGGCGGATGTCGCCGTGTTGCAGGCCACGACAAGGGCCTTTGCGCCCCGGTCAAACAGGCGCTCGGCATGGGCGAGCGTCAGAGAACGAATTTCTGCGGTCGGGCGCGTGCCATAGGGCGCGTTGGCCGAGTCGCCGAAGTAGAGAAAATGCTCGCTCGGCATCTGCGCGACCAGCTCCCGCAGGACGCTCAGTCCGCCGACACCGGAATCAAATACGGCAATGGGGCCCATACGACCGCCTCCTTTCCAACGGTTGGTTTCTTATTATACACCTTTTCAGCCCAAAAAGCAAATTCCGGCAGGGAAAATGCAGCCGCGCGGCAAGCCTTCGCAAAATTGTGCTTGACAAGTGACCGATTGGTTACTATAATAAAAATGTGACCGAACGGTTATGAAAGGGGAGCGTACATGGCAGGCAATACCAAAGAGCGCATTCTGGAGGTCTCACTGGAGCTGTTCGCGCAGAGTGGATATCTGGGGACCTCTATGAGCGACATCGCAAAGCAGCTCGGCATCACAAAGGGCGCTTTGTATAAGCACTATCGCAGCAAGCAGGAAATTCTGGACCGGATCGTGGAGCGAATGAACGAAATGGACTATGCCCGCGCAGCGGAATATGAGATGCCGGAGACAGAGCCGGACGGCTTTGCGGAGGCCTATCTCCATACGCCGGTCGGCAAGATCCGCGCCTACAGCGAGGCGCAGTTCGACCACTGGACGAAGGAGCCGTTTGCCGCGAATTTCCGCCGGATGCTGACGCTGGAGCAATACCGCGAGCCGAAGCTCGCGCAGCTGTATCAGGACTATCTGGCGGGCGGGCCGCTGCAGTATATGGCGGCGATCTTCCGCAGGCTGGCGGATTCGGACGAGGCAGCGATGCAGCTGGCACTGGAGTTTTACGGGCCGATGTTTCTGCTCTACAGCGTCTATGACGGAGCGGCGCAGAAGGAGACCGTCACGGACCTGCTGCGGCAGCACATCGACCGGTTTATCGCACGCATCGAGGCGGAAAAAAGCCTGACGGCCGAAAAAACCTCTTGAAAAGGGCAAAAAGCGGATTATAATATAGCTAACGAACGTTAGTTAGTGAGGCGGACCCATGAAGCAGGAGGATACCCGGCAGAAAATTCTGGACAAGGCGCTGGAGCTGTTTGCGGCGAAGGGCTATGATTCCGTCAGCGTGGGCGAGATCGCGCAGGCGGTCGGCATCAAGGCCCCTTCGCTCTACAATCACTTTCCGGGCAAGCAGGCCATTTTCGACGCGATCGTCGAGGCGACGGCGGCGCAGTATGAGGCGGATACCGACCGGATCGACATCCATGTGCAGGATGTGGGGCAGGACATTCCTGTTTTTACGGAGATCACGGAGGACGCCCTGTTCGAGAAGGTACGGCAGATCTTCTCTTACTCCCTGCACAACGAGACCATCAGCCGCTTCCGCCGCATGATGACCATCGAGCAGTTCCGCTCGCCGGAGTTGGCGGCGCTGTACTCCCGGCGCTATGTCGGGCGCGTGCTGGACTATCATGCCGGAATTTTTCGCGCCCTGATCGCGGCCGGAGAAATTTGTCCGGAGGACCCGGACACGCTGGCGATGCTGTATGTCGCGCCGGTCGTGACGCTCCTCGGCGTCTGTGACCGCCAGCCGGAGCGCGAGGCGGAGTGTCTGGAGCGGCTCCGGAAGCATGTGGGACTCTTTTTTCGCATGGTTCATGGCAAAACGCCGGAAAGTGGGGGAGACGATGGAACAGCCCGGTGAACGGTGGGTCCTGTGCCCGATGTGCGGGGCGAAGACGCGCCTGCGCCTGCTGCAGCGGACGGTGCTGCGGGATTTCCCGCTGTTCTGCCCGAAATGCAGGCAGGAGCGCCTGATCAACGCGCAGAATTTTCAAATTGAATGGATCGATCAGCCAGACGCAAAGACGCAGTGCTGACCACGGTTATTGCTGTGGTCTGCACTGCGTTTATTTCTGCGATGCGGCAGGAAAGCAGGAGGAAAATATGAAGAAGAAAACCATGCTGCAGAAGCTGGGCCTTCTGGGCCTTGTCAGCTTCCTTTCGTACACGGCGGCCGTTGTGTTCGCGCCGCTGGCCTATCCGGACTACAACTGGATGGCGCAGGCGGTCAGCGACCTGAGCGCGGCGGACGCCCCGTCGCTGGCGCTGTGGAACCGGCTCAGCGCGCTATACAGTGTGTGCGAGGTCGTCTGCGTGACTGCCGTCTGCCTCGGCATGCAGGGGCGGAAAAGCGGGCTGCTGCGCACCGGCATCACGCTGTTTGCTGCAATGGAGTGGGTCTCGGCAGTCGGCTACCGGATGTTCCCGCTGTCCACCGGCGGCTATGCGGGAGAATTTCAGGACGTCATGCACATGGTCGTCACGACCGCCGTGGTGCTGCTGTCGATCGTCTCGCTGACCCTCGTCCTTCTTGCGGGCGTCCGGCACAGGGACTGCCGGTCCTACGGCATCTGTGCGGGGATCGCGCTTGCCATGATGCTTGTCGGGGCGCTTGGCATGAAGCTCGTTCCCGCGGCATATTTCGGCATTGTGGAGCGCTTCAGCGTCTTTGCCGCAACGGGCTTCAACGCGGCGCTGGGGCTGCACCTGTTTTTTGCGAAGCCCGAAAAAGAACAACAGAATGATATGATCAAGGAGTGATTCTCATGTCAAAGCTCATCATTCGTCCGGAAACAGAGGACGACTATCGAAACACCGAAACCCTGACCCGCGAGGCCTTTTGGAACGTCTATCGCCCCGGCTGCATGGAGCACTATGTGCTGCACTGCTACCGGAACGACCCGGCCTTCGTGCCGGAGCTGGACCTTGTCATGGTGCTGGACGGCGAGATGATCGGGCAGGTCATCTACGTCCGCTCGGAGATCGTCTGCGACGACGGACGGCGCGTGCCGATCATGACGTTCGGCCCCATCGGCATCGCCCCGGCCTACAAGCGGCAGGGCTATGGCAAGCACCTGCTGGACTACTCCATGGAAAAAGCAATGGAGCTGGGCGCGGGTGCGCTGGCCATCAGCGGAAATATCCTGTTTTACGGAAAATCCGGCTTTGTTCCGGCGAAGACGAAGGGCGTGCGCTATGCCGATGACCCGGAGGCGGACTATCTCCTCATCCGGGAGCTGGAGCCGGGCTTCCTGAACGGCATTTCCGGCACCTATCGGGACCCTGCGGGCTACTTTGTCTGCGAGACGGACCCGGAGGGCTTCGCGCAGTATGAGGCCACCTTCCCGCCGAAGGAAAAGCTGCATCTGCCCGGCCAGCTGTTCTGAACGGAGGTGCGGCGATGATTCCGAACTGGAAGATCTATCCCCGCAGTCAGGGGCACAGCACCGTTTACCTGCAGAACGTCGTCACCGACCCGTTCATCACCGTCGGGGACCACACGACCTATGACGACTTTGTCCGGGACCCGCGCGACTTTCAGCGCAATCAGGTGCTTTATCACTATCCGGAGTGCAACCGCGACCGGTTGATCATCGGGAAATACTGCTCCATTGCCTGCGGTGCAGCATTCCTGTTCAACGCAGCAAACCATGCGCTCGGGAGCCTGTCGACCTATCCGTTCCCCATCTTCTTTGAGGAGTGGGGCACGGATGCCGGAGCCGTTGCCAATGCCTGGGACAACCGGGGCGACATCGTCGTCGGAAACGACGTCTGGATCGGTTATGAGGCTGTGATCCTGTCCGGCGTGACGATCGGCGACGGCGCGATCATCGGCACGCGCGCCGTGGTGACAAAGGACGTGCCGCCCTATACCATCGTGGGCGGTGTTCCGGCAAAGCCCATCCGGAGGCGCTTTGACGATGCGGTCATCGCGCGGCTCGAGGCGCTGCGCTGGTGGGATTGGGATGAGGAGCGCATCCGGCGCAGCATCCCGGCCATTCAGGCGGGTGATGTGGACGCTCTGGAGGGCATGGCTTGAT
Organism: Faecousia sp.; assembly: GCF_048519415.1. Lineage (NCBI taxonomy): Bacteria > Bacillati > Bacillota > Clostridia > Eubacteriales > Oscillospiraceae > Faecousia > Faecousia sp. Next base: position 34,660 of record NZ_DBFZUT010000050.1, read on the forward strand.
TTGCATAGGAGAAACAATATGAACTGAATAGCGATCATTGCGGGCACGGCGCTGGTTCTGGCGCTGGCCCTGACGGCCTGCGGCAAGGATGCCGCGACGAAGGAGACGGAGTCGGCAGCCGCTACCGAGGCTGCGGAGCGGACCGTGACCGGAACGCTGCTGCGGGACAGCAAGGAAGAAACGGCCTATCTGGAGGTCAGCGATACGGAGATCGAGCTCTGGGACAGCGCTGCGGGCGGCGCGATCATCGGCACGGCAAAGTATCCCCAGGCGCTGCCCGGCGCGGAGGCTGCGCTGCAGAGCTGCGACTGGACGGATCTGGACGAGGACGGAAACAGCGAGCTGACGGCGGAATTTTCCTTCTCCGACGGCACCTTATATCCTGTCAATTCAACATAGACACAGCCTGCGTAGAATTGGTTTTTGATGATGGAAGCCGGATCTCCATTGACTGCACAGCCGTTGAAAACGAAGTTGCCGACAACCGCTTCCAGCGGTCAGAGCGGAACGATCTGATCTACAAGAACCCGCTTGCCTATGCCGATCTGATTCTGAACAGCAAGCTGAATGTCCTGTTTGAATAAACCGACATGAGCATAAACGACAGCGTCCCGGATCATAATGATTGGGACGCTGTTTCTTATATCATTGTATTTTGCGAATTCATTCCTCAAACAGGTACAGGAGATATCCGTAGCCCTCGGCCTCCATCTTCGCATAGGGGACGAAGCGGAGAGACGCGCTGTTGATGCAGTAGCGCACGCCGTTGGGGGATTCCGGATCGCCGGTGAACACATGCCCGAGGTGGGAGTCTCCGGCACGGCTGCGCACTTCTGTGCGGCGCATGCCGAAGCTGTTGTCCTCAAGCTCCACCACGGCAGGCTCTTCAATGGGCTTTGTGAAAGCCGGCCAGCCGCAGCCGCTCTCAAACTTATCCGTGGAGGAAAAGAGCGGTTCGCCGGTGACGATATCCACATAGATGCCCTTCTCGAACTGATCCCAGAACGCATTGCTGAATGGACGTTCCGTGCCGTTCTCCTGGGTGACGTGGTACTGCTCCACCGTCAGTTTGTCCCGAATGGACTCTGCTGCGGGCTTTTGGTAGTCGCCCGGATCGATGCGAAGCTTGGAGAACAGTTCCATCTCCGCCCGCGGGATGTGGCAATAGCCGTTCGGATTCTTTTCCAGATAATCCTGATGGTATTCCTCGGCGGGGTAGTAGTTTTTCAGCGGCCCGATCTCCACGAAGAATTTCTTGCTGCGCCCCCGCTCAATCTCCGCGATGCGCTCTACGGTCTCCCTTGCCCTGTCGTTGGTATAGTAGACGCCGGTCTGGTACTGGCTTCCGATGTCATTCCCCTGCCGGTTCTCCACCGTGGGGTCGATGACGTAGAAATACGCCAGCAGCAGCGCGTCAAGGCTCACCTGTTCGGGGTCGTACTCCACCCGCACGGTTTCACGGAATCCCGTGCCGCCCTTGCAGACGGTCCGATAGTCCGCGTCCGCCTCGCAGGTGCCGTTGGCATAGCCGCTCTGGGCGTCGATGACGCCGGGAATAGACTGCATCAGCTGTTCCATGCCCCAGAAGCAGCCGCCCGCCAGATATATGACATGTTCCGTGGTATCCATATACATGCTCTCCTCACCGGACGTATCTGAGGACTGTCCGGCTGTTTCCATATCCTGTGCTTCCTTTCCCTGCGGCATAGGCTTTTGATTGGCTGTGCAGCCGCTCAGCAGCAACGCCGCAGCAAACAGAAGCGGCAATCCTCTCCGAATCATGGTGTTTCCTCCTTTCGAGAGAAATCGGTTTGCTCCGCGCCTTCAGCGGTCCTGCATCTCTCCGCCGTACGGCCGCAGGAGCATCCCGAGCAGCAGCCCGAAGGCGACACCGAAGCCGATGGCGAGCTACGGGTTGGACGTAATGGCGCAGGCGCCCGTAGCGCAGCCTACATAGCGGTAGTACAGCCAGCCGCCGACGCCGCCGGCCAGCGTCAGTGCGGCGGGAAACAGAACGACTGCCGGCTTACACGACGTCTCGTCCATTGAGACCTCCTGTTCGAGATCCCGCTCTCAGCCCATATCGGCGGCAAGTGCCTGATCGATGAGCTTTTGCAGCGCTTCCGCCTGGTTCTTTTCTGTGATGGCGCCCACGATGGGCTCGCCCACGATATTGCCGTTGCGGTCAACCACATAGGTGGTGGGGTAAGCGAAGATGTTCGTTGTGAACTTGCCGGCCTCACCATCGGAAGCGAAATACACATTCTGATAGGTCGCGCCCTTCTTGGCCAATACGTCTTTTGCTTCGGAAATTGCCGCCTCGTCGCCATCCAATGTGAAGGTGTTGACACCGATGAGTGCGCCGCCCTTCTCCGCAAGCTCCTTGTTCAGTGCGTCCAGTTCGGCAAGCTCACCCACACAGGGATTGCAGGTGGTGAACCAGAAATTCACTACGGTGACGGCATTGCCGGAGAACAGCGTATCGCTCTTGACCTCGTTCCCGTCCAGATCCTTTCCCTCAAAGGCGGGGAACTTCTGCTGGCTGCCGTCATTGGGAGGCGTCATCATGTTGTCGCCCGCAGGCACGCTCATGCCGTCGCCGGAGGGCGTCTGACCGCAGCCAGGGAACTTCTCCTCCAGAGCGGCGACCTTGACTTCAATGCTGCGGATCGTTTCGCCGTCCTTCTGCAGCAGCTTCAGCTCGTCCTCGGTGAACTCATCCTTTGCGCTTTCGATCGTTTTGAGCAGGAAGTCGCCGTAGTTGCTGCCGTCCTCGATCATCGTAGAGCCCTTGTCAGCGGAAAGGAAAACCTTTTCCCAAAGCGCACTGTTCTCGTTCAGGATCGCAGTTTCGGCATCCATCAGCTGGGTGTGCAGTGCCGTCGCTTCCTCAGCGGTGGCCGCCTCTTTTGCCAGAAGGTCATCGATCGCGTTAGCCGCGTTGTCTTCAGTTGCCATGTTGCCTCCGTTCGTTTGCGGCTTGCTGCAGGCAGCAAAACTGAGCACCAGCGCAACGAGGAGCAGTGCGGTCAGAATTTTGGTCATTTTCATGTTCATGATTTTTTCTCCTTTACAATATCATTCATTTGCTTATTTGTTTTCTCCGGGAGAACGGTACCCTGCTTTCCCGTGCCAAAGCCGCAGCGGAAGCGCACGGCATTGGTCGGACAGGCTCGGACACACATCCCGCAGCGGATGCACTCGGTATGGTTCGGGGATTTCGTTACGTCCACGTCCATTTTGCAGGCTTTTGCGCATTTCCCGCAGGAAATACACTTGCTCTGATCCACCTTCATCTGAACCAGGGAGACCTTATTCAGCAGCGCATAGAACGCGCCCAGCGGGCAGATCCACTTGCAGAAGGGCCGATAAAACAGCACGCTGAGCACGATCACCACCAGTAAAATGCCGAACTTCCACGTAAACAGGCTGCCCAGCGCCGCACGGATGCCGGAATTGGCAAGAGACAGCGGAATTGCCCCCTCCAGCACGCCCTGCGGGCAGAGATACTTGCAGAAGAAGGGATCCCCCATGCCCACATCGTTTACAAGGAACGCCGGGAGCAGGAATACCATCACCAGCAAAATAGCATATTTCAGGTATCGCAGGGGCTTGAGCTTCCTTGTAGACAGCTTTCTTGACGGAATCTTGTGCAGCAGCTCCTGAAACCAGCCAAAGGGACACAAAAAGCCGCAGATAAAGCGCCCCAGCAAAACGCCCAGCAGAATCAGAATTCCTGTGATATAATAGGAAAAGCTGAATTTCGACGAGCCTACCACCGCCTGAAAGGCCCCGATGGGACAGGCGCCGGAGGCTGCCGGACAGGAATAGCAGTTGAGTCCCGGCACACAGACGGTCTTCCCCGCGCCCTGGTACAGCCTGCCCTTAAGAAAATTCGGCAGATGCAGATTGGTCAATAAGGCCGCACCTGCCTGGATCCAGCCCCGGAAGCGCGCCAGAAACTGTGATACGCCCGTAAACTTCTTTTTACCCAATGCCAACACACTCCAGACACAGCTTAATGGCCTTGCTTAGCACCGTCGCCGCCTCGCCACGCCAGGCGCCGAAGCATAGCATGGCAATTGCGGCAGCCAACAGGGTAACCTGTACCGTCGTCTTTTTCGCATGGCTCATTTTTCATCACCCTTTCCGGTTTTCTGTCGCTATCATAGCGCAGGAGAGTTAAATTCTCTGTTAAGAACGAAAATTTAACGCAAACCTTATCTGTTTTTGCTATAATTAAGGAACCTCTGAATAAATCGGCTGCGGCGCTCAGCGGGTCTTTCGCCCCAACTTATCGGTTTGAAAATCTTGAAATACACAAAGTATTCCTGCAATTTCCAAACCTCAATTTGGAACAAACTCCCTCGCTGACCGCTCTTGCATTTTAATCAGAGGTTCCTTAAGAACAACGTGAAAATGAAATAATAAAAAGGAGGGCTCTTATGCACCTTTTGGTCATTGAAGATGAACGCGCCCTGTGCGAGACCATCGTCCGCAGCCTGCGGCGGCTGGCCTACAGCGTGGACTACTGTTACGATGGGGAGAAGGCCCTGGAGCTGCTGGGCGTGGAGCGCTATGATCTGGTGCTTCTCGACCTGAACCTGCCGAGGAAGGACGGTATGACGGTGCTGCGGAGCCTGCGGCAGACCGACCGTGAGACGCGGGTGCTGATCCTCTCCGCCCGCAGCGAGGTGGAGGACAAGGTGGCGGGGCTGGATGCGGGAGCCAACGACTATCTGGCAAAGCCCTTCCACTTAGCTGAATTGGAGGCCCGCATCCGCAGTCTGACCCTGCGGCAGTTTACCCAGCAGGATGTGCTGCTGGTCTGCGGAGATTTGACCTTTGATACCCGCTCCCGCACCGCCGCCGTCAAGGGGCAAACCATGACACTGACCCGCAAGGAGACGGGGATTCTGGAATACTTGATGGTACATCAGGGCCGGCCGGTGAGTCAGGAGGAGCTGATGGATCATGTTTGGGACAACAGCGTGGACAGCTTCAGCAACTCCATCCGGGTCCACATCTCCGCACTGCGCAAAAAACTTCGCGCTGCACTGGGCTATGATCCCATCCGCAACCGCATCGGTGAAGGCTATCTGATGGGAGGCACGGAAGCATGAAGCGGATCTCTTTACAATGGCGCATCACGCTGATGACCGTTCTGCTCATCGGCGCCACCTGCGTGGCCATGAATCTGCTGCTCTGCTTCTCCGGTGTGTACTATATGGACACCATTGTAGACGGTTTACAGGGCGGCGGCACGGTAATCCTGAATGAGGAAGGCACAGCAAGCTTTGACCCGCAGCTCGTAGCGCCCGACGATGAGCTGACCATCGTCGTCGATGGGGCGCAGGGGCGCTTTCGCGCGACCAACTGGTATATCACGGCTGCGGTAACGCTGCTCAGCGGCATTCTTGCCTACTTTGTCAGTGGACGTGCCCTCAAGCCCCTGCGCAGCTTTGCTTCTCAGGTGGAAATGGTGCAGATGAACAATCTGGCGGATATGAAGATCGATGAAGATGTGCTTCCGGAGTTTAAGCAGCTCAGCCACTCCTTCAACCAGATGCTGGAGCGGCTGAACACCGCCTTTGCCGCCCAGCGGCAGTTCACCGGCAACGCTGCCCATGAGCTGCGCACACCGCTGGCACTGATGCAGGCGCAGCTGGAGCTGTTTTCCGCAGAGCATCCCGCCGTGCTGCCGCAGACGGCAGAGTTTCTCACCCTTCTGCGGGAGCAAACGGAGAGGCTGACGCAGATGACCAGAACGCTGCTGGAGATGAGCAATTTGCAGCAGGTGGCACGGAACGAGCGCATCCAGCTTGCCCCCATGATCGAGGAGATCTTCACAGATCTCGCGCCGCTCTCAGATAAGCGCGGCGTCACACTGACGGCGGAGGGCGACGGCATTATGACCGGCAGCGACGCACTGATCTACCGGCTGATCTTCAATCTGACGGAGAATGCTGTCAAGTACAACCGGCCGGGCGGCTCGGTACGGGTTTCTGTCACACAGGAGCCGGAAAAGCTCCTGCTTCGCGTGTCGGATACTGGCTGCGGCATCCCGGAGGAGTATCAGCGCAGTATCTTCCAGCCCTTCTTCCGGGTGGACAAGTCCCGCAGCCGCGAGTACGGTGGCGCAGGGCTGGGGCTCGCGCTGGTGTGGGAGATCGCCGAACTTCACGGCGGCTCCGTTTGGGTGGAGGAGAGTTCGGAGAAGGGCACCACCATTGCGGTGGGGTTGCCAACGCAACAATCAACGAAGCCCTAAAATCCTTTTATTCGTTTTTTCGTTGCTTCGCTTGCCGCCCAGCGGCGTTCCTCTCTGTATGGGGCGGTCAGCCGGAAAGAGAAGCGTCCCTTTTCAATCTCAAATTCCTTGCAGCCCGTGTCCGGGGCTGACGGCACTCGCCGGGGTGAGCTGCGGCATAGGCGGTCAGCCTGTTCTTGAGGTCGGTGTTGTGGGTGCGGATGAAGATGGTGGGGTCTTTCTCGTCAAAATAGATTTCGGTGGGTTTTTCCTGCTTGATAGGCCCTGTTCTCATAGGCTTATCCTTTCTGCGGCTCTGTCACGCAATAGGTCTGGGCGGACTATATGACACCGTACTCGGCAGCCGGGATCTCTATTTTCGGGTGTCCGGGGCAAATTTTGATTGGCTGCCGCTGATCCGGGCGTTTGCCGAGGCCCATGCCGCCGAAGCCGACACCGTCACCGTGTTGTGGGATCAGGAGAGCACCGGACACAATGAATATCCGGCGGACGAGGCCGGGCATCAGCCAGACCTCCTTTGATTTTTCTATAATCATTATAGCGAGGCTGACAGCGGTAATCGAATGTACGGATATAAGAAAATCACCGAGAAAAGTCCGTAGTGGACTGATCTCGGTGATTTCCGGCTCTATGTCAATAGTTGGGGTAGAGGCAAAGAACACAATAACGTTCACGGCCGCGAGCCAGTCGAGCAGCCGCTGCTTCCCGACGGTCGAGGACTCCGAATGCATGACGGCAAGGAACTCGTTCTTCAGCCGGTAGGCGTCGGCGAGCCTCGGGGCGATCTCAACCATCAGCGCCAGACGCTCCTGCTCCTCGCTGCTCAGAGCTTCCATCGGCTTCCGGAGAAGGTGCTTTGACCGTTTGAAGTACCTGCGCAGCCCTCTGGAGAGCTTATTCTGCTCGTTCTTCCGGACCTGCTCCATCGCCCAGGACGCATGACGGATCACGTGGAACCGGTCCGCAACGATAATGGCATTGGGAAAGCAGATTTTTCCGACCGTGCGAAAATGCGTATCACTTTGACTTTTTTGCGATACTTTTCGGCCCAATCAGCATAAGGCTTTGACAGAATATACGAAGAAAAAAGTGCGAACACAGATTCTATTTTGGTGAATGGAAAAAACATCCCCCGGGGAGGCTTCCGCCCGGGAATCTCATCTGTTATAGTATGCTCATCGGTTCATACACGCATTCCTGCCAAAACCCAAAGCAAAGGCGCAGCGTTTCTTGGGGAAGAAAGCGCTGCGTCTTTGCGCAGGGCAGGAATGCAAAGCAACACCGGTTCGGAGGAACACTTGGAAACACCTATTTTACAGTATGCCGGCGGCGTGATCGCCGCAAAACTGGACCGCACGGAAAAAGAACTGGTCCACGGGGTTTCTTTCCATATTTCTCGCGGGGAGAGCCTGGCTCTCATTGGCGAGACTGGGTCCGGCAAGACGCTGATTGCCCAATCCGTGATGGGGGTGCTGCCCGGCAATGTGCGGCTGGTTTCCGGTGAAGTATTATTTTGCGGGAAGGCTTTGCCGAAGGGCAAAAAGCTGCGGTCCATGCTGGGCCGGGAGATCGTATATATCCCGCAGAACGGGCATGAGTTTCTTGACCCGTCCAGAAGCATCCGCCGCCAGATGTTTGACAGCATTGCAAAGCTGGGCATTGCGGCACCTCAGAGAGAGGCGTTTGCCCGTGAAAAGCTGACGCAGGTGGGGTTTACCAAGCCGGAGGCCATTCTGGACCGGTATGCCTTCCAGCTGTCCGGCGGCATGGCCCAGCGGGTAACCATTGCACTGGCCCTTTGCTCTCAGGCAAAGCTGTTGATCGCCGACGAACCTACCAACGGTCTGGATCAGGACAGCAAGCAGCAGACGCTGTCCCTTTTGAATGACCTGTTCCCGGATGCGGCAAAGCTCGTTATCACGCATGACATTTCCGTGGCAGCGACCTGCGGCCGGATCCTTGGCCTGTGCGGCGGGAAAATGCTGGAGACTGGCAGCTCCGCACTGGTGCTGGCTGCCCCGCGCCATCCCTACACCCAAGCCCTGCTGGGTGCCTTGGTGGAAAACGGGATGCAGGAAACGCCGGCTTTGCGGACGGAGACGGGCACTTGTCCCTTCTATCGCCGCTGTCCCGCAGCCTTCGGACGATGCCGTGCCGAAATGCCCCGGAGGACGCAGGGAGACAGAGAATGGTGGTGCTGCAAGGAATGATCTCCATGGAACAGATCGATAAGGCTTTTGACGGAAAACAGGTTTTGCAAAATGTCACGCTGGATATTCCAGACGGTCAGATCTGCGGCATATTCGGAAAAAGCGGGATCGGAAAATCCACGCTGGCCAAGGTCCTTTGCGGCATCTGCCCGCCGGACGGAGGGCGGATTCTGCTGGACGGTCAATGTCTTGTTTCACAGAATACGCCCTATGACAGGAAGCTGGGTCTTTCCATTCAGATGGTTTATCAGCAGCCCTATGCGACGCTGGATCCACGCCAGAAAATCGGCAGCGGCTTCAAAGAACTGATCCGCTATCACGGCTTTGCTCCCAAGGGGAAGGAGCGTGCGCTGACGGAAGACGTGCTTGTGAAAGTCGGATTGGAGCCGCAGATCCTGGCCCATCTGCCGCATCAGATCTCCGGTGGGGAAGCCCAGCGGGTGGCCATCGCCCGGTGTCTTCTGTTCCGGCCAAAGCTGCTGATTCTGGACGAGGCAACCTCCATGCTGGATGTTTCTACCCAGGCCAATGTGCTGGGAATGGTACGCCGTCAGATGCAGGAACACCACGGAAGCATCCTGCTCATCAGCCACGATGAAGCACTGGTGAATTTACTTTGTGATCAAATCTATGTATTTGAGAAGAAACACACAAATCAGAAGGAGAAAAACACGAAATGAAAAAAGTAGGATCTCTTTTGCTGGCGGTGCTGATGGTGCTGTCGCTGGCAGCCTGCGGCAAGACCCCGGCAGAACCCACCCAGACACCCTCCACCCAACCAAGCACCGAGACTCCGACCACGGAGGCCACGGAACCGGCACCTGCCTACGCCATTGATACGCTGACCGTCGGCACGACGGCTGCCATCGAAACTGCCGTGTTCGGCGAGTATAACTTCGATATGCTTGCCAGCGGTGTATCCGAATTGCCTCTGGTTTATCAGGACACCAAGGGCGAATATCATCCACTTCTGGCAACTTATGCTACCGAGGATGCCGCTACCTGGACCTACACCATCCAGGACGGCATGACCTGGTCCGACGGAGCGCCTGTAACGGCGGAAGACATTCTTTTCACACTCCAATACGATCAGGCCAACGGAAGCGCCAATTTTGAGGCCCAGACCGGGGAAGACGGAAAGGTCACGGAGGCCAAGTACACCGGCTACAGCCTTTCCGATGACAAAATGAGCATTTCCCTGACGCTGGCCTCTCCCAATGTCCGGGAACTGAGCAATATGACCTCCTTCCGGGTCATGCCCAAGCACATTTATGAGGGCAAGGATACTGTTTCGGAGGCCGAAGGCCGCATCACCTGCGGCCCCTATGTGCTGGAATCCTTCAACAAGGAAGCCGGGACCATTACCTTTGCAGTCAATGAATACTATCCCCAGAAGCCCAATGTGGAGAAAATCGTCTATCAGCTTTTCGGCAACGAGGATACCATGTACCTGGCGCTCCAGCAGGGCGACATCGACATGGTCTGGGCCTACTCCACCGGTGTAGCAGGAACCTATCAGGATGTACTCTCCACCGATACCAATGTCTCGCTTGTCAATGTGGCTGCGGCCAATGCGCCTGCGGTCCTGGCCTTTAACAATGCAAAGGGCCTGTTCTCTGACGAAAACCTGCGTCAGGCAGTTTCCTATGCACTGAACTACGAGGAATTCAAGACCTATTTCGGCAGCGCCTATGCTGAGATCCCCAACCGGGGCTTTGTACCCTCCACCACGGTGGGCTATACGGACACGGAGAAACTGACCACCGATACTGCAAAAGCGGACGAGTATATGAAGGCTGCGGGTTACACCGAAAAGAATGCCGACGGCTTCTACGTGAACGCCGACGGTGCGGCTGCTGCCTTTACGCTGACGGTCAACGCCGCAAAGGAGACCCATGTGGGCTACGCCGAAATGATCAAGACCCAGCTGGAGGCCTTTGGAATTCAGGTGAATCTGGACGCCGTGGACAAGGATGCCTACAATGCCAAAACCAGCAACAAGTTCTCCGAGAACAATATCACCATGGAAGCGGCAATCTATGGCTATACCGCCGCCGGCATGGGCATGGGCAACGGCCTTGGCTCCATCTATGTGGACGGCAATCACGCCGTGCAGGGCGGCTGCCAGGTGTTCGACGAAGCCTTTTCCTCCATTCTGGACGAACTGAAGGCCGCCAAGACCATTGAGGAATATTACACCGGCGCAGCAAAGCTCCAGGACTACTACGCGGCCCATATGCCGCTGATTGCCCTGTATTGGGACAATATGATGCTGGCCTATTCTTCCAAGCTGGACAATGTGACCGTGGATGCTGTATTCGGTCTGAACAACGTCAACAACTGGTTCAGCATCACCAAGAAATAATTTTTGCACGCAGGAGGCACACCGGTGAAAAAGTATCGTAAAAACCTGATTCTGGCACTGGTGTGCTTCCTGATCGTGATCGTTCTGAACTTCTTTCTGCCCCGGCTTCTGCCGGGGAACCCCATTGCTTATCTGACCGGCTTTTCCGAGGAGGATATGACCCCTGCTCAGGTAGCTTATTACCGGCAGGCCCTCCATCTGGATAAGCCGGTATTCGTGCAGTTCGGGTACTATCTGCGCTCCCTTGCAGACGGTACACTGGGCTATTCCTTCAAAAAGGAAGCCACGGTTTCAGCCCTGATTGGGCAGCGGCTGGGCTACACCTTACAGATCACCTTGCCTGCCGTGCTGCTCAGCACGGTCATCGGTCTTTTGTGGGGGCTCCGCTGCGGCTACAAAAAAGGCAGCAGCTTTGAGAAGATTTCGACTACATTCCAGATCATCGTCAATACGATGCCCACATTCCTGATCGCCCTGGTGCTGTTGATCCTGTTCTGCTTCCGGCAGCGGTGGTTTCCCTATACAGGACTCAACAGTACCGGGGCTGTTCCCGGAACGGCCGGGTATTTCTGGGACCGGATCCATCACCTGATTCTCCCGGTGCTGACACTGACCGTCGCCGCCGCACCCTCCCGATACCTGTTGATGCGGAACACCGTCCGACAGGTGACGGAGGAAAAATATGTGCTCTATGCCAAGGAACGAGGCTTGTCCGACAGTAAGATTCAATTTGGTTATATTCTGAAGAATATTGCCCAGCCCTTTATCACCATGGTAGGCATGAGCGTCAGCACCTGTATCGGCGGTTCTCTGGTTGTGGAGAAGCTGTTTTCCATCGGCGGTATGGGAAGTCTGCTCTCCGATGCCGTCTATACGTTGGATTACCCACTGATGCAGGGCATCCTGTTTGTCACAACGGCGATCATGACGATCTCCATTGTCGTGACGGACCTGATCTGCATTCTTATTGACCCCAAGGTACGCTTTGGAGGTGATCCGGCTTGAGAAAACAGCATATTCCACTTCTCCTGGGCATCGTGATTTTGAGCCTTTTTCTGACCGCTGCATTGTTTCCAACTGCGTTTACAGCTTACGGGCAGAAAGAAATGTTTGGCCCATGGCTCATACCGTCTGCGGAACACCTACTTGGCACCAATGCGTTGGGCTATGACATCTTTACGGAGTTGGTCTACGGGACCCGGCAGACGCTGCTGGTGGGTGTATCCAGCAGTATTCTGACATTGCTTTTGGGGAGCGTGATCGGTACGCTGGCTGCCGGGAAGGGCTTTTTGGGCGGCCTGTCCAATGGCATTATCAATGTTTTCGTGCTGCTTCCGAAGCTGGTGACCATGATCGTGCTGGCGACCTTCCTGGGAAGCTCCAGTCGAAATCTGATCCTCCTGATCGCTGCATTCAGCTGGGTGGGGACGGCCCGGAATGTCCGGGCAAAGGTCATTCACCTGAATGCCCAGCCTTTTATTGAAAATTGCATGATCCAGGGATACAGTCGGAAGCATATCATTCTCCGCCATATTCTTCCGAATCTGTACGATGTATTGCTCTCCCGGTTTCTTCTGGGGGTCAATAGCTGCATTATGATGGAGTCCACCCTGAGTTTTTTGGGCTTTGGGGATCTTTATCATCCCACTTGGGGCACCATGATCAACTTTGCCTATAAGCGGGGTGCCTTTCTTCGCCAGGCCTATGGGTATCTCCTCTCGCCGGGCGTGTGCATTATGATGCTATCACTGTCATTCTATCTCATCAGCCTGTATTTTGAGCACCGACAGGCTGCCATTCAGGAAAAATAGGAGGTCATACGATGCAAAAGGAACTGGAATCTTTGTGGCAGCAATGTGTAGCATTCCATGGCCACGGCTGCGGAGGCCTTGCGGTCGGCTTTCGGGCAGTGCTGTATGCGTGGGAGCTGTTCGGATGTGATAGCCCATCCGAGGACGAGAAGATCGTGTGCATTGCCGAGACCGACGCCTGCGGCGTGGATGCCATTCAGGCGCTGCTGTCCTGTACCGTGGGAAAAGGGAACTTGATTTTCAATCTACAGGGGAAAAACGCCTTCTCCTTTTATCGCCGTCCGGACGGAAAGTCCTTCCGCCTTGTTCTGCGCCCGACACCGGAGAAAACCAAGGACGAACGGCTGGCGTGGCTTATGGATGGGGATTATCACGAGATGTTTGATGTGAAGGAAGCCCCGGAGCCGGTGCCGGAGGAGGCCCGGATCTTCAAGACCGTTACCTGCTCTGTGTGCGGAGAACGATTTGCCGAGAGTTTTGCCCACCTTCAAAACGGAGAAATCGTCTGCTCCGCCTGTTACCGTCCGTATACAAGGGGGCTGTGATGGAATACCCGTTTGATGCCCTGCACGCCGGGATAGAAAGCCAGATTCTCAATCTTCCCGCCGGAATTCCCGACTCCCAGGCAATCAGGCAGGCAAAGTCCTTGCCGGACTCCGTTGAAAAATTCTGTGCATTGGGGAAAGCTCTTTCCAGGCAGCTTCGTTACCGGGAGGCCATTGATGCCTATACGGAGGGGGTGAAGCTGGAGCCGGAAAATCTGCCCCTGCTCCGTCTTCGGGCGGGACGGTACCTGACGACGCTGCAAAGTGATCCTGCCATCGCTGACTTCGAAAAATGCCTGACTTTGGGTGCGGAAAAGCTGGACTGCCTCTATCGGATCGGCCTTGCCCAGTATTACGCCGGGCGGTACGAGCAGGCAATGGAAGTTTTTGAGGGCTGTATGCCTTTATGCGATGATGAAATGGGGATTGCGGTTCTTTACTGGCACACGCTGAGCGCTGCCCGGACAGAGAAAGCGCCGATGCTTCTGAAGTACTATCGCCCGGATATGGCGGTGGGGCATCATACTGCTTACGAAAAGGCCATGCGGGTCTGGAGCGGTACAATGCCGCTTTCAGCGGCGCTGGAAATGCTGGAGAGGGAAGAAGACGATCTGGAATATGGCATTACCTTGTACGGCCTGCTTTGGCATCCGGACTGCGCCGAAAAAGCGCGCCTTTCCAAAGTGCTTCTCCGCCGGGACGGTTTCTGGCCCAGCTTTGCGTACCTCGCTGCGTGGAAGGATTGGGCAGGAGCCCAGTAAGCGTCTATCTTGATATTGGGATCAACCGAAATGAATATAAAAAACGGGGCTGTCTCAAAATGAAGCATTTCCAGAGGTTAGAGAAATAATCTTTATAAAAATTGCTCAAGCTGCCGAGAGGGTTTACTGTCTGTGAATTGCAGGCGACAAGCCGAAAGGCATCGCAACGGCGAAATCAACCGGGAGGACTACGACAAGTGGCGTTATAACTACCCGAAATACGATGAAACCTCCGGCTATGTGAAAGTCCCGTCCCAGCAGCTTAGCGATGCAATGGTGGAGGCGTTCAAGGACCGGCTGAAGGCCGATTAAAAAGCAACAGAAAAAAAGCGCTATCTGACTTGGCTTCAAATCAGATAGCGCTTTTTGTTATCGCAATCATTCAAATAATGTTGCCATTCTGTTGTCACAGCGGGCACTCATGGCGAAAAAGCCTTGGTATGACTGGACTTTTTCCGGGATGCAATCATTCCCATTCGCTCCCCGAAACCGTGACCTAAACGATTTTGTATAGACCGTTTAGCTCCGAGTATCGGGATTGCTTAGATTATCCAAGAATTATGGTGTATCATAATTCCTGTTGTCATTGTGTTGTCGGGCAGAGGGATGATCTGGTCGTGAAACTGCTTTTATACTCTTCGCCCCAGGCCCACATGGAATCCAGAATGGGCTTCAGGCTCTTGCCCAGTTCCGTCAGAGAATACTCTACTCTCGGCGGCACTTTGGCATAGACCTCACGGTGAACAAGCCCATTTGCCTCCATCCGCCAGCTGCTGGAGGATGTCGGACGGGCGGACAGCCTGGTATGGGATGCCCACAAATGGCTGTTCCAAACGTACGCCTGCAGTATGGTCCTGTTTCGTGACAGGAAACACCTGGCAGTCTTTTACAGTTCTGACCCGGAATATCTCCGGGATGCCGCCGCAGAGAATGGAGAGATCAACTATTGGGAATGGGGCATTGAACTGACCCGCCCTGCGCGCAGCCTGAAATTATGGCTCACCCTGCAGACGTTGGGGACGGATCAGATCAGTGATATGGTGACCCACGGCATCGACCTAGCCTAACAGACGGAGTCCATGCTTCGGAGCCAGCCGGAATGGGAGGTTGTAACGCCTGCGCAGCTGGCCATTGTGAATTTTTGCTATGCGCCTCAGGGGCTCACACCCCAGCAGCAGGACGAACTATTTCTCAGCGCATGATGGAGGAAGGCTTTGCCTGCGTGCTGACCACCCAGCTGAAAGGCCGGACCGTTCTGCGGATCTGCCCGATCCACCCGGAGACAACGGAGGACGATATCCGCCATACGATACAGCGTATGTACCAATATGCCCGTGCGCTGAAAAAGGAATGTGTGTCGAACTTTTCTTGAATCATATGCCATAAAGTAACACAAAAACAACAGATAGCCGCCACAATTCCGTAATGATTGTGTAGGTTTGTCAAACATATTGTACAGCGAACTCGATAGGAGAAAGCCAGTGTAGGGGTCTCATGGGCAAGTTGTTGGCACGGCGGTTATGAGTGGCAAGCTGTTTTTCAAAGTCTTCAAGCGAATAGAACGAATGGCAGGAATAGAACCGTTTCTGATCCTCACGGTGGCTGCGCTCGACCTTGCCGTTGTGTCGCGGTGTATAGGGACGAATCAACTTGTGGCGAATGCCCAGCTCGGCGGCGGTTTTCTCAAACAGCGTGGGCAGATCGCGCTTGCTGTTAGAAAAACGGTTGGTAAACTCGAACCCGTTGTCCGTCTGGACACACTCCACTTGTATGCCTCTGCGGGCGTACCACGCCCGCAGCCTGCGCAGGAAGTCCGCCGAGGAATAGGTGGATTGCTCCGGATACGCCGCCAGAAAGCGCAGCCGTGTGAACTCGTCGATAGCGGTGTACTGGAACAGGCGAAGCTCCGGGTCTGCGATGCAGCGGCGGGGAACGACCTTGACATCCACCTGAACGCGCTCGCCGGGGTGCGTCATCTGCTCATAAGGCTTTGGTTTATACTTCTTTTTCGGCTTTTCCGCCGGAAACAGTCCCAGTTTGCGCATGACGCGGAACAGACTTTCCGGACAACGGCTATAGCCGCGCTGCCTCAGCCGATGCCACAGCTCGAGCATTCCGAGCTTCGGATTGCGGCGGCGCATATCTCGGATGAGCTTCAGTTCGTCTTCCGTGTGCTGATTTGGATGGCTGTGCGGACGTCTGGACGCGCAGGCCAGGGACGCCACACTTCCGTCCCAGCGCTTTTTCCAGAAGTAGATGTATGAACGACTTTTGTTGTACTTCCGACTGGCGCGGCTGACACCATATTTTTTGGCGTACTGCATTAGGGATTGCCGAAAGGCCATGTCTTGTGTTATACTGTTTGACATGAGGAATATGGTCTCCTTTCTGGTGTGTTTGGTGTGGTAGCTTAACTATATCACAGGAGACCCTATTTCTCATACTTTTTTATTCGCTTGTCCAAGATGTATTATAGTCCTACA
>NZ_DBFZUT010000051.1:0-5056 GCF_048519415.1 Faecousia sp.
TACCTATGCCAAATTTCTTTCAGGTCAATGTGTAGAGGTGCTGATACTTGGTACGCTGATTTTCCTTTCGTTTTCTATATTCCGGATCCCTTATGCCGGGCTGACGGCGGTTTTGACCGCAGCTTTTGCCTTTGTACCATAAGCCAACCTATCTGAGAACACTGAACAGCCAGTTGTCTGCAATTTTCAATTTTGCAGTCAAGTATTACGGCCTCAGCAGCAATCCGGTACAAAAAAGCGGAACTATCGGTAAAAAGAATTCCGGATTGGAACAGATCTGGACAGCGGACGAATTCAAGTTTTTTATTGATGCCGTCAGTGATAAGCTGCAGTCCAAGGTCATCTTTAATCTGCTTTACTGGACAGGAATGCGATCCGGAGAAATGCTGGCTTTGACCCTGAACGATTTCGACTTTGAGGAACGGACGGTTTCCATCACAAAAAACTATGCGCGTATAGACGGCGAGGACCTATTCCTTGACCCAAAGACGCCAAAAAGCAATCGCAAGATTACCTTGCCGCAATTCGTTTGCGATATGGTAAAGGATTATGCCGACAGATTGTACGGCTACGATCCGTCAGACAGACTGTTCGAAGTAACGAAGCATTATCTGAAACACGAAATGGAAAGAGGCTGCAAGAAGACCGGACTCCGGGAGATACGGGTGCACGATCTTCGTCACAGCCACGCCAGCTTGCTGATCGAGCTTGGGTTTGCACCACTGCTGATCAGCGAACGCCTCGGGCATGAGAGCGTGACGACAACTTTGGAGATCTATTCCCACCTGTACCCGACAAAACACGGGGAAGTTGCCGACCGTTTGGAGGCTTTCGCATAAGTTTTTCGTGTACCCGCCGTGTACCTTTCGTGTACCCGGGGCAAAAAAGAAACCCGAAAACCCTTGAAAATAAAGGGTTTTCGGGTAAGCGGCGACTACTCCCACTCAATCGTCGCTGGGGGTTTACTGGTGATATCGTAGACGATGCGGTTAATATGGGGGACCTCATTGACGATGCGGGCGGAGGTACGGTCGAGGACGTCGTAGGGGATACGAGCCCAATCGGCGGTCATGAAGTCGGTGGTGGTGACGCCGCGGAGGGCGAGGGTATAGTCGTAGGTGCGGCTGTCGCCCATGACGCCGACGGAGCGCATATTCGTCAGCACGGCGAAATACTGGCTGACGCTGTAGGCGAGGCCCGCGTTTGCCAGCTCCTCGCGGAAGATGGCGTCGGCATCGCGCAGGGTATCGAGCTTCTCGCGCGTGATCTCGCCGAGGACGCGGATGGCAAGGCCGGGGCCGGGGAAGGGCTGGCGCATGACCAGATATTCCGGCAGGCCGAGCTCGCGGCCGAGCTGGCGGACCTCGTCCTTGAACAGCAGGCGCAGCGGCTCGATGATCTCCTTGAAGTCGACGAAGTCAGGCAGGCCGCCAACGTTGTGGTGGCTCTTGATGACGGCAGCATCGCCCGCGCCGGACTCGATGACGTCGGGGTAGATCGTGCCCTGGGCGAGATAGTCGACGCGCCCGATCTTTTTGGCCTCGTCTTCAAAGATGCGGATAAATTCCTCACCGATGATCTTGCGCTTGCGCTCCGGCTCCGTGACCCCGGCAAGCTTGCCGAGGAAGCGGGCCTCGGCATCGACGCGGACGAAGTGCAGATCCCACTTCCGGAACGCGGCCTCGACCTCGTCGCCCTCGTTCTTGCGCATCAGGCCGTGGTCGACGAAGACGCAGGTGAGCTGGTCGCCGACGGCCTCTGCGATGAGCGCGGCGGCAACGGAGCTGTCCACGCCGCCGGACAGGGCCAGCAGGACCTTGCCGCTGCCGACCTTCTCGCGGATGGCGGCGATGGAGGAGCGCATATAGTCGCCCATGTTCCAGGTGCCGGTGCAGCCGCAGACGCGGTAGAGGAAGTTGCGGATCATATCCTGACCATGCTCGGTGTGGTTGACCTCCGGGTGGAACTGCACGCCGTAGAAGCCGCGGGCCTCGTCGGCGATGGCGCCGGTGGGGCAATGCTCCGTGACGGCACAGGCGCGGAAGCCCTCGGGCAGGCGGGCGATGAAGTCGCCGTGGCTCATCCAGGTGATGCTCTGCTCGGGCAGACCCTCGAACAAGCGGCAGGGGGAGAAGCGCGTCTCTGTGCGGCCGTATTCGCGGGCTGTGCTGTCCTGCGCAGCCGTGACCTCGCCGCCGAGCGTCTGGGCCATGAGCTGGCAGCCGTAGCAGATGCCGAGGACCGGCACGCCCAGCGTGAAGATGGCGGGATCGACCTTCGGGGAGGCGGCATCATAGACGCTGTTCGGGCCGCCGGTGAAGATAAAGCCCTTGGGCTGCATGGCCTTGAGCTCCTCCAGCGGGGTCGTGTAGGGCTTGACCTCGCAGTATACATTGCACTCACGGACACGGCGGGCGATGAGCTGGTTATACTGCCCGCCAAAGTCCAGAACGAGAATCGTTTCCATGCTCATTCCTCCCGGAAGACAAAGCCGTTTTCGTCCGCGCTTTCGATGATGGCGAGCGAATGCAGCGGGATACCGGCCTCGCGCAGGCGGTCGCCGCCGTGCTGGAAACCCTTTTCCACCGCGACGCCGATGCCGACGAGCTCGGCCCCGGCCTCCCTCACGATGTCGCACAGGCCGCGCATGGCCTCACCGCGCGCCATGAAGTCATCGATGATGAGGACCTTGTCCGAGGCACTGAGCCACTCCTTGGAGACGAGCAGCGTGACCTTCTTCTTATAGGTATAGGAAAGAATATCGCTCTGATAGAGGCCGCCCTCGATGTTGTCGCTCTTGGCCTTCTTGGCGAACACCATCGGCACGCCGAAGGCCTGCGCGCAGATCGTGGCCAGGGCGATGCCGCTGGCTTCGGCCGTCAGCACAAGGGTGATGTCCTTGCCGGCAAACACGCGCCTGAATTCCTGCGCGATCTGCTCCATCAGTGGCACGTCGATGCGATGATTCAGGAAACCATCCACCTTCACAATGTTTCCGGGCAGGATCTTGCCTTCCTTCCGGATCCGTTCCTTCAGAAGCTCCATGGGAACCTTCCGCCTTTCTCAATAGTAGATGCCTATATTATGCCGGAAAAACGCGGAAAAAGCAACAGGAAAAACAGGCTGCGGGAAAAGAATCGGAATGGCCCGGCTGCGTGCCTGCATGATGTACAGAGTATCGGTCAGGATGAATAGGCCGGTTGCGTCCGCAGCGGCGATCCCTGCACAACCCGCCGGACGAGAGGAAAATGTAGCGGCGGTCACTGCGCAGCCGTTGGCGGCTTTGCCGCCTTACGGATGCGGCGTGCCCTTTACGGGCGGTGACCGCCCAGTAGGGGGAGCATTCAACGGCAGAAAGGCACTGGTGCACCGCTGCACTCGCTTGACGTGTCATTCCGAGGAGCAAAGCGACGTGGGAATCTCGCAGTACTTGGCCGGATAATTGGGTACTTCCGGCGAAAACGTAACTGCCTTCCCGAGATTGCCACGTCGGCCTGCGGCCTCCTCGCAATGACAAACCTGGGGGCTGAAGCCTTTTTAACGCCAGCCTGTACCAGCCGGAAGTTTTGCGCCGGGAGCGGCATGCCGCTCCCCTACAATAGCGTGTGCGGTCGGCGGAGTGCGCGGGAATCTGCAACTGCCAATGGCGGTCACTGCCCGTAAAGGGCACGCCGCATCCGTAAGGCGGCAAAGCCGCCAACGGCTGCGCAGTGACCACCGCTACAGGCAGACACCGGCCCGGCGGGGATGCCGCCGGGCCGGAAACTGTTTTTGATTATTGGACGATGATCTTTCCGTCGGCAAAGTCCGTGATCACGCAGCCGCCCGCCGGGAACTGGTAGGTGTCACGCAAATCTTTTAAATGCAGCGTAACTTCACCGGGACTTTTGGAGACGATCCGGAGCGTATTGTCCTGCCAGTATACCTGCAGGTCGCCCTCTTGCTCACCGGTCAGCTTGTAATAGAAGTCGTCTGCACTTGGAAAAGCTGCTTGCTTAAAATGCCCCCTTGCATTGTATGAAGTTACTTTGCCCTTCAGACGGAAACCGTTCGCTGTCAGCTCCAGCCACTGATCATCGGCTTCATTCACCAGTTCTGCTATGAGATAAACCTCATTGGAATCCGCCCGTATCCCGGCATTTTTCGCCGTGACTTCAAAACGCAACTTTTCTGTATCTGGAATCAGATACTTTGGCATTGAAGCCGTAACGCCCATTGGCCAGGTACTCTCATGCAGAATTTCCATCGTAGAATCCGCTGTTACCGCACCGTTATCTCCTGTATGCAGGTATTTGCCTTCCGCGTTGTATACCCAATTACTGATGTAATAGGGGGAAACCCAGACTTTTGTCATTGGTTCCAATTTCTGCTTTGTGCAGCCGAACAGGAGAGAGGAAATGGCGATGACTGCAATCGTGAAAGCCAGTAATTTCCAATATCTCGGGTTTTTCATGGGCATTTTCTCCTTCCGTTCCAATTGAACGTTTGACAAGTATTCCCTTCCGATATGTCCAACATATCACACCATAATGTTCCTGTCAATATTTTTACAGAAAATATCCCGTAATTTTCAAGAATATGCAGTGCGGTAAATGGAAAAAGTCCCAGCGGGAATGCCGCCGCGCGAGAGAAAAATGTAGCGGTGTTCCCTGAGCGCCTGGGAGAACAGCAGTATTTGCGCCATTGATTCAGTGGCGCAGGACCTTCAGGTTTGTCATTCCGAGGAGCGAAGCGACGTGGGAATCTCGCAGTACTTGGCCGGATAATTGGGCACTTCCGGCGAAAACGTAACTGCCTTCCCGAGATTGCCGCGTCGGCCTGCGGCCTCCTCGCAATGACAATTCCGGGAGCCGGTGCGGTCGGCGAGGGTATCCGGAAACTTGTAACTGCCCATGGCGCGCAGGGAGTGCCGCTACAGACACCGGCCCGGCGGGGACGCCGCCGGGCCGGGAACTGTTTTTGATTATTGGACGATGATCTTCCCGTCGGCAAAGTCCGTGATCACGCAGCCGCCTGCCGGGAACTGGTAGGTATCCTTCAGGTCTCTTAAATACAG
>NZ_DBFZUT010000052.1:0-14803 GCF_048519415.1 Faecousia sp.
CTCGACAGCCGTCAGCAGATCGGTGTAGTCCTTCTCGGCCTTGACGAGCTTGTCGTAGTTGCTGACCTCGGGCTGCAGGCGCGTGGGCAGTGCATCATAGGCAGCGCGGGCAGCCTCGATGGCGTCCTTGCTGTTTTCGTCGACCGCGCCGATGGCATCGATGAGGTCCTCGACCTGCTTCACCGTCACACCGTTTGCCAGCGTCGTGGAGTCGATCACCGTGCCGTCGCAGTCATGCGCCGTGATCTCCATGGTATCCTCCGTGGCATGCACCGTCAGGTAGAGGCCGCTGTAGTCCTGCGAGGTCCTGGCAAAGTGGAATGCCGGATCGTCGACGATGGCATAATCGGACTGACGGGACTTTTCGCCGAGATCACCGCAGATAAAATACACGGCGCCGTTCTTTTCGTCTACTTCCCCGCCCGTCATCGGCTGCGTGCGGGCATAGGAATGATCGTGTCCGGAGAATACCGCATCGATCCCGGCGGCATCCACGGCCGCAGGCAGGATATTGTGATAAGCGTCACTGCCGCCGTTCGGGTTCGTATAGTAAGCAGGCTGGTGGACGCTCAGGATCTTCCAGGTGCAGTCGGAAGCCTGCGCATCGCGGATGAGCCACTGCGCCGCCTCGCTGAGCTTTGCACCGTTGTTGATCACGGCGAGATAGACATTGCCGTACTCTACGGAATAATAATCCCGCGCCGGCTGATCGAGGATCGCGTTTGCCAGATCACCGGACGCATCGCCATAGTACTCGTGGTTGCCGAGCGTATGCGCAAAGGTAAGGCCGCGGAAATTCTGCTGGAACAGCTCCAGCAATTCGTTCCAGTGGTCATAGCTGCCGCCGTTATCGACGAAGTCGCCGGTCTGCAGCGCGAAGTTGAATTGCCTGCCCTTCACCTGACTGCCGATCTGCTGCAGGATGGAAATGGCATCGGTATCCGCAGCGGGGCTGCCGCTCATCTGCGTATCGCCGATGACGAGGAACGAGACCTCACTGCTCTTGGCAGTCGTCGTAAAGCTCATCGGGTCGGACCACGCGCCGTCCGTGCCGTCGCCGACAAAGTAATAGTAGGTCGTGCCGGGCTTCAGATCGGTCAGGCGTACCTGATTGACGAGCGCGGCATCCTTGGAGATCGGGAATGCCGTTTTCTCACTGCTGCCGCTGAGCTGCACATACACGGCCTTGCTGAAATCGAAGGAATCGGCCGTGCATCCGGCGCGCAGCGCATTTTCATAGCTCGCGGCCGTCATATAGCGGATCACAGCCTTCTGCTGCGCGGCAGCCGCATTGGCGAACCAGCCGATGCTGGCCTGCGTGCTGCCGTCCTGTACGGCGTTCTGGTGGATATCGATCGGCTTTCCGCTGCCGCCGGCATGCGCAAGCACCGTACCCTTCGTCGCAAACGAAACGCCGAGCGTGCTGCTTGCCGTGAGGGTGTAGGTCGTCCCGGCAGGCAGAGCGGCCATGGCATCGGTCACCAGCTTACCGGCCGCATCCGTTTTTCCGATCTCCGTTCCGTTCAGGAAAATGCTGACATCCGCAGCCGGCTTTCCGTCGCTGTCAAGCACGGTGACGGTGCTGCTGTCGCCCTCCGTCTGCATACCGGGAACGATGGTATAATATGCAGACAGTGCAAGCTTGCGGTAGGGCTGTGCGGCAGAGTAGCTCGCGCCGTCGACCGCCGTATAGCGGATGGTCACAGGCTGATAGGTGAAGAAATCGATCTCCGGGTCAAGATCCGACGGGACGCGGAACGTGATGGTGCACAGCTCTGTCCCCGCCGTCTCCTCGCGGCGCTCCGCCTCCAGATGCAGGGCGGCCTTGCGGAAGCCCGTCTCCTCATAGGTATAGCTGCCGGTGTAGCCTGCCGCGAATGCAACGGTCGGCTCGCCGAACTGCGTGTTGAGCTGTGCCAGCTCTACGGTGGCATTCTTCAGGGCATCGGTCGCCGTCAGCGTCAGGGTATAGGTACCGCCCATCGTGACGGTGTCACTGCCTGCAAGGCGGATCTCGGGCGTCTGCGCATCGCTGCGGATCGTAAAGCTGTAGTTCTTCGTTGCACTGTTGCCAAACGTATCGAACACGGTGATGCCGATCGTGTGGACGCCGTTGTTCAGGCTGGCATTGGAACGCGTCTGCGTCGTGGACTTATCGGCATTCTTGCGCTCGCCGTCGATGGTGATGATCGTCGCTTCCGCGTGGATGCCGCTCCGGTTTTCGCTTTCGGGGTCGTCGTAGTTTGTGATCAGCTCCACATAATTGCTGTTCAGGACCGTGGAGCCGTCCTCGGCAAGCTCTGCGCCGTTGACCGTCGTCGTGCCGATCACGGGGTTGACAAGGTCATCCATATTCGTGCCGTATACAACACGGACATTGTCAAAATAGAGGGAGCCGTTGTAGCGGCCGCCGCCGTTCTTCGGCTGGTAGGACAGCCAGATCAGGCCCTGGCCCGGTTCGATCTTCAGCGGATGCTCCGTACTGATCATAGACCAGATCCCGGTGAGATCCGCATAGCAGTACATCCAGCCGGACCAGGTGATCCCGGTCTCACCGGTATCCACACGCTTCAGCGGAAAATACTTTGCAGTATAGTCGCTGCCGTTCCATGCGGCGACCTGAATGTACGGCGTGTACTTTGCCGTTCCCTCCGGGGCATAGACCCAGACGCCGATCTCACTGGGATAGCCCTCGATATCGATGTCTTCTCCGCAGTAGCGGATGTAATAGTTTGCGTTGCGGGAGCCGTCATAGGAGGCATAGTCATAGTCCAGCTCCATGGCGGCCTCGCCGAAGCGCACCTCACCTGCGTCCGATCTTGTGATCTTCAGCTCGCCGCAGTTATACTCGGTCAGAGGGGGCGTGCCCGGCCACAGGTAGAAGTCATAGCCGTTTGCACGGAAAATATCTGCAGCAGGAACGGCCGTATCAAAGTTGCCGGTGAAGCGGAACGGTGCGGAAACGGTCGCGCGGGTCGGAGAGCCGCTGTATTTTCCGCCGGTGATCACCTCGACCGTATCCACAGCGCCGCGGTAGCCCTCCGTCGTGCCGTTGTCGACGAAATAGGAGCTGCCCCAGTGATAATGCGCGCACTTTGCGACCTCGCCGTTCTCGTCGGGCTCAAAGTCAAACAGGACGACCGGCATTTTGCCGACCTCGACCTGGATGTCGGCGCGGAGCTCCTTCCCGCTGAGCGTCGTATGCGTCACCGTCACCTTGCCGGTCAGCGTGCTGTCGGCCTTTGCAGCCGTGAACAAATTGCCGGAAAAGCTGCCCAGCGCATCATTATCCATACTCCAGCCGAAATCGCCGGCATGGGCGACGATGCTGCGCCGGTTGGCCTTTATATTGAGGCCGAGGTCAGAGCTTGCACCGAAGTCCAGCGAAATGGACTCGCCGGTGAAATAGAGCGCATCGATCTCAGCGATCACGATCGAGGTGCTGCCGACGACGGTCTCGCCGCTGCAAAGCTGCACCGTCACGGTGCCGGTGTAGCCCGCGGCTGCCGTGAACAGGCCGTTTGCATCCACGCTGCCCGCTGCGGCATCCGTCACGCTCCACTGCAGGCCCTCCGGCAGCTCTGCCTGGCCGCCTGCGGCATCGACACCGACTGCGGAGAACTGCACGCTGCTGCCCGGCGTATACTGCTCGTTGTTCGGGCTCAGGACGGCGTGGTCAAATTCGCCGGTCGGCTGCGCTCTGGAGACGAGCATCAGTGCACTGGAGACCGCGCGCTCCGTCCCGTCGGAGGGGCTGTTGCGGATAACGAGCGCATCCTCGCCCTCTCGCTGCGTGGCATACGTCGCCGAGCCGCCGCCATCCAGATAAAGCGCATCCGTGACGCCCTGCGCCAGCAGGAACTCCGCCAGCTCATACAGGGTCTGGCCGACCGAATACGGGTCCTGTCTGCCGTCCGCGACGAAGGTGACGACCGTGCCGTCCGCCTTCAGGCCGATGCTGTTGCGCGGCATCAGCGCCGTATCCTCCGCGCTGACAACGATCTGACCGCCGCGCACGAGGAAGAACGGGCCGGAAATGGCCTCCTGCACATCGCTGCAGCCCGCTCCGGCATCGCGCAGCGCGTAGCTGCCGTCCTTCAGAACGGCGAAATACGGCTCGCCGCGCCCCTGGATCACATTGCCCTCCATAATGAGGTAGCCGAGAGGCTGCGCAGTCTGCATGTTGTAGTAATCGCCGTTTGTCGCGAAAATGACATTTTCCCCGGTCGCGGCCTCATAGGCGGCGGCCTGCTTCGTAGTCGTCTGCAGATTCCACTTCAGATCCTTTGCGGCCTCTTTGCGGCTGGCAGCCGTGCTGTCCTCCGTATAGTATCCGGCATAGGATGCGCGGAATGCCACATCCGCATCCGGCGCGATCGTCGCCAGAAAGCCTGCGACCTGCGCCTCTTTTTCTTTCTGATTGAGGATCACCTGCGTCTCCGTTACGCCGGGGACGAGCTGATAACTCGTTGCTGCGATCAGCTGCGCATTGGCAGGCTGCTGCACCTGCACCGCGCCGGACCGCGACTCGGAGGCAATTGTGGCAGGCTCCGCTGCAGCGGCCGGAATGGCCGAAAACAGAGAAACCGTAAGCACAAGTGCCAACAGGCAGCACAATACGCGCTGCACCTTTGCGTTCATGAACATCACTCCTTTGAAAAATGCGGGCGGGGACGTCTTCCCCGGCACGTCCCCGATTATAGCATTTATTTGTAAAGGCATGCGTGATCCGGCGTTATTTCTCTGTTAATCCTGTTTTCCCGCTCTGTGCAGCTCCGACTGCGGATCGGTACCGCTTTTCCGGAGATATTTGAATATTCAACTCTGTTTTCCCTGCCGCGCAGTCCTTGCAGGTCCCGTCTGCATGATGAGCTTGTTAACTCTGCGCAAAAAAATCGGAGGACGCGTCTGCGTCCTCCGAATATGTGCCAGGGGCAGCACCGCACCATGCAGCAAGAGCATGCGCGGGGGTTCCTTAGGGAAGCTCTGATTCAATCAGCAAGAACGGATGGCGAGAGATTTTTTGGCAAGGCGAGGTATGGAAAACGCAGGAATACTTTGTGTACCCGCAAGGGGCATGCCGCATCCGTAAGGCGGCAAGGCCGCCGCTGCGGCGGGTTATTTAACGCGAAAGGAAACCCTGACGGTTTCCTTTCACACTATCCTTCCCTCCGAGACTTTCGGCTAGGCAGGTTTTTTGACAGTCTGAGGCGGCAAAGCCGCCAACGGCTGCGCAATATTTCAAGTTTTTCATACCGATGGATCGGCAAAAAATATCCGGCGAAGGCCGCAGATGCAATTGTGCGGGGTTGTCCAAATTAGATATATTGCTGCTTGATAACGTCGATGACGCCGCGGGTCGTCAGGCGCAGGGCCGGAATGACCGGCAGCGACATGAACGACAGCGTCATGAACGGGTCGATGCCGCGGGACACGCCCAGCTCAAAGGCGCGCTCCTTCGCGGCCTCGAGATGGTCGTTGACCTCGACGAGGCTGTCCTCGCTCATGAGGCCCGCGATCTGCAGGACGAGCTCGCCGAGCACGGTCCCGTTCTCCACGACGGTGATGCCGCCGCGGTTCTCGACGATGCGGTTGGCCGCAAAGGCCATGTCCTCCTCATTCGCGCCGACGACGATGATGTTGTGTGAGTCGTGCGAGATGGACGTGGCGACCGCGCCGCGCTTCAGGCCGTAGCCCTTGAGATAGCCGATGCCGATGTGGTGCGTATTCTTGTGGCGCTCCACGACGGCGATCTTCAAAATGTCGTTCTCCGGGTCGATGGCGCTGGCATAGCCCGCGTCCGTCGAGACGATCTCGCCGGGGACCAGCCCGATGACGCCGCGCGGACGGGCGTCGTGGAAGTCCTCCGCCGTCAGGTGGGCAACATGGAACGTGTCGTGCGCGCGCTCGACGAGGTAATCCTCGATGCGCGGGGCCTCGAAGTCATGCACCGCGCCGTTGCTGC
Organism: Faecousia sp.; assembly: GCF_048519415.1. NCBI lineage: Bacteria > Bacillati > Bacillota > Clostridia > Eubacteriales > Oscillospiraceae > Faecousia > Faecousia sp. The sequence goes on from NZ_DBFZUT010000052.1 coordinate 5,966, forward strand.
ACGTCAGCATGCCCTTGCGGAACACCATCTCCACATTAAAATCGTCGAAATTGTCGATAATGGCAAAATCGGCCAGATAGCCCGGCGCAATGGCGCCGCGGTTGTTCAGGGCGAAGTAGCGGGCGGGGTTGTGGCAGGCCGTCTTCACGGCAACGATGGGATCGATGCCGTAGTGGATGGCCTTGCGGATGAGATAGTCGATATGGCCCTTTTCCAGCAGGTCGCTCGGGTGCTTGTCGTCCGTGCAGAACATGCAGCGGTCGTAATACGGCTGCTTCAGCAGGTCGACAAGCGCCTCGAGGTTGTGGGCGGCTGTGCCGTCGCGGATCATGATGAACTGGCCGTTGCGCAGCTTCGCCATGGCATCGTCCATATCGGAGCACTCGTGGTCGGAATAGACACCCGCCGCGATATAGGCAGCCAGATCCTTACCGGACAGGCCGGGCGCATGACCGTCGATCTTCTTGTGGTGCGCCTGCGCCGCAACGATCTTGGCGATGACTTCCTTGTCGCCGCCGACGACACCGACATAGTTCATCATCTCGGCAAGGCCCTGCACGCGGGCGTGGTCATAGAACGAGTCGATGGCGCGGTAATCGAGGTTCGCGCCGGACTCGTCCAGCGGCGTGGCGGGCACGCAGCTCGGCAGCATGAAGCGCACGTCGATGGGCAGGCCCTCCGTGGCCTGCAGCATATAATCAATGCCGTCGGTGCCCATGACGTTCGTGATCTCATGCGGATCGGTGATGACCGTCGTGGTCCCGTGCGGCAAAACGGCGCGGACAAACTCGCGGGGCGAGACGAGCGAGGATTCCAGATGGATGTGGGCGTCGATGAAGCCGGGGCAAACGATCTTGCCGCTGACATCATACTCCACCTCACCGGCATAGTCGCCCATGCCGACGATCTGTCCCTTGGCCACGGCAATATCCCCATGGCAAAGCTCATTGGAAAACACATTGACGTAAGAGGCATTCTTCAGCACAAGATCTGCCTTCCGGCGGCCCGTGGCGACTTCGACCAGATATTGCTTTTTCATCAGCTTCCGCTGGATCCGGGCAGCGTAGGTTTCGTTGGTATTGGCCATGCACAACATCCTTTCGTTTCTGGTTTCTGCGGGGGTGGAATTTGATCAGCTTGTCAAAAAAGTCCCTTCGGGCCTTTTTCGCCAAGCTGCTTTCCGAATTGCAAAATCATTTTTTGTATCATAATTTTGCAATTCTGCCGCTGCGGCGGGTTATTTGACGCGAAAGGACACCCTGACGGTTTCCTTTCACACTATCCTTCCCTCCGAAACTTTCGGCTGGGCAGGTTTTTTGACGGTCTTGAATTTGATACATACTACCACATTTTTTATGCGTTCGCAACCGGAATTTTCCACAAATTTCCACGCCCGATTTTGTGTGCTTGCACAATACCCGCCTGCCGTGTATAATGGAGGCACGGAAAGGAGCTGCTTTCATGAACACCCTGCTTCACATCTGCTGCGCGCCCTGCGCCAACCAGTGCATCGACGTGCTGCGCACGGACGGCTGCGCCGTCACGGGCTACTGGTATAACCCGAACATCCACCCCTTCACGGAATATCGCAGCCGCCGCAACTGCCTGCGCGACTACGCCGCCTCCATCGAGCTGCCGCTCATTGAGCGCAACGACTACGGCCTGCGCCCCTTTGTCCGCGCCGTGGCCGAGGACATCGACGGCCGCTGCGTCAAGTGCTACTCCATGCGCCTGTATGCCGCCGCGCACGAGGCCAAAGAGGGCGGCTTTGATTCCTTTACCTCCTCGCTGTTCATCAGCCCGTATCAGAACCACGAGCTGCTGCGCGAGGTCGCGGAGCGTGCCGCCGCCGAATACGGCGTGACGTTCCTCTACCGCGATTTCCGCCCGCTGTTCCGCGCCGGGCAGGAGCGTGCGCGGGAGCTTGGCATGTACATTCAGAAATACTGCGGCTGCGTCTTCTCCGAGGAGGAGCGCTATCTCAAGGCGAAGAAAATTCTGCGGTGAACTCGGGAAAGGTTCCCGACACGCACCGGCTGCCGATAAAACGCGCCAACCGATTGCGTCTGTAGCGGCGGTCAGTGACCGCCCTGTACGGGGCAATTCGACCGCGTAAGATCGCTGGTGCACCGCCGCATCACCCTGATGTGTCATTGCGAGGAGGCCGCAGGCCGACGTGGCAATCTCGGGGAGGCAGTTACGTTTTCGCCGAGGCTTTCTCATGATTCGGCCGGGTACTGCGAGATTGCCACGGCCCCTTCGGGGCCTCGCAATGACAAATCGGGAGCCATTGCCGCTTTATCATCAACCAGTACCAGTTGGCAGCGGTGCGCCGGGAGCGGCATGCCGCTCCCCTACAATGGCCTGTGCAATCAACGTAGGCACCCGGAAAGCCGCGACTGCCAAAGGCGCTCACTGAGCGCCGCTACAGTCAACCCTGGAACCTTTCCGCTTTCCATTTTCAACTTTCCACTTGCCAGCGTTCCCAAATATCCGCCGCATGGGCGTCTCTCTCCCCGCATACGCTTGTACCAAGAAACCAAGCTGGGGAGCTGATGGATATGCGAAAATGGCTGACTGCCCTTCTGGCGGCTGCGATGCTGCTGGCCGCCGCGCCGCCCGTCCGTGCCGCCGGGCCGGACATCGCCGCGCCCTCCGCCATCCTGATGGATGCCGCAACGGGCACGGTGCTCTATGAAAAGAACGCCTCGGAGCGGCTGCGCCCGGCGTCCGTGACGAAGGTCATGACGCTGCTGCTCGTCATGGAAGCGCTGGACACCGGCCGCATCGGCTGGGACGACACCGTCATCGCCTCGGAGGCCGCCTGTGCCAAGGGCGGCAGCCAGGTCTATCTGGAGCCGGGCGAGGAGATGAGCATGGACGAAATGCTCAAATCCGTCGTCGTAAGCTCCGCAAACGACTGCGCCACGGCGCTGGCGGAGCATGTGGCGGGCAGCGAGAGCGCGTTCGTCGGCATGATGAACCAGCGCGCGCAGGAGCTGGGCCTGCTCGACACGAATTTTGTCAACTGCACGGGGCTGGACGATGCGCCGGAAGCGGCCGAACACCTGACGACGGCGCACGACATCGCCGTGATCTCGCGGGAGCTTCTGAAGCACGACCGCATCCGCGACTACACGACCATCTGGATGGACACGGTGCGCGGCGGGAAATTCGGCCTTTCGAACACGAACAAGCTCGTGCGCTTCTATCAGGGCACGACCGGTCTGAAGACGGGCTATACCTCGGCCGCGGGGCACTGCCTTGCCGCCTCGGCCAAGCGCGACGGCATCGAGCTCATCGCCGTCGTGCTGCACTGCGCCAGCTCCGCAGACCGCTTTTCCTCCGCCAAGGCCCTGCTGGACTACGGCTTTGCCAACTATGCCCTCGTCTCGACCGAGATGCCCGAGCCGCTGCAGCCGGTCCCGGTCACGCTCGGGCAGAAGGCCGCCGTGCAGCCGGAGCTGCAGCAGGCCGCGCCGATCCTCATTGAGAAGGGTCTGCAGGCCGCCGTCACGCGCACGGTCACGCTGGCTGAGCGGGTGGAAGCGCCCGTCGCCGCGGGCCAGCAGCTCGGCACACTGACCATCTCCGCCAACGGCGAGACGCTGGCCGAGATCCCCATCATCGCGCCGGAGGGCATCGAGCGGCTGACATGGTGGGAGCTGACCTGCCGCCTGCTGCGGCGGCTGTGCATGACCATGCCGGAAGAGTAAGGGAGAAAGCGTAAAAATTTCCGCGCCGCAGGACCCGAATTGGGAACCTGCGGCGCGGCTTTTCTGTCATATAGGGTGAGAGGCCTCATAACCCCGCGGCCCGGCCGCGGACGAAACCCGAAGGAGAACAGGATGGACGAAACATGGATCCTGCAGCGCTTCCTCGCACGCGATGAGGAGGGACTTGCCGCAGCCTATGCGCAGCTCGGCCCCGGCCTGACCGCCCTTGCGGCACGGATCGCCGGCCCGGAAACGGCCGAGGAATGCGTGAATGACGCCCTGCTGGCCGCATGGCAGGCCATTCCGCCGCTTGCGCCGGTGCATCTGGCAGCCTATCTGGCCAAGCTGACACGCAATGCGGCCCTGAACCGCTATCGCGCGCAGAATGCGCAGAAGCGCGGCGGCAGCGTCGTCGCCGTCTCGCTCGACGAGCTGGCCGAGTGCCTGCCGGGCGGCGAAAGCCCGGCCGACCGCGCGGAGGCGGAGGCCCTGCGCAGCGCGCTCTCCGCCTTTCTGCGCACGCTCCCGGAGCGTCAGCGGCAGGTCTTTCTGGCGCGGTATTTTTACGCCCTGCCGCTGAGCGGCATCGCCGCCCGGTTCTCCATGCGGGAAAACACCGTAAAGACGACGCTGCACCGCACGCGCCGCCGCCTGCGGGACTATCTGGAACAGGAGGAACTGTTATGAGACCGGAGGATCTGTATGATGCCTTCCATGAGATCGACGACGATCTGCTGAAGCCGCTGCCCGAGGCCGCGCCGCGCAGACATCCGGCGCTCCGCTGGGGCGCGCTTGCGGCCTGCGCCCTGCTGGCTGCAGGCGGACTGCTCTGGCTGCACCCGTGGAAAAATGCCACGCCGCAGTCGTCTCTTGCCGTCCCCACGCTGGCGAGCGAGCCGACAGCAGGCGAACCGTCGGCTGCGGGCGAACCGGCCATTCCGGAGCCTGCGGAGCTTGTCTACGGCACGGAGCTTTTTGCCGCCGCTGCCGACATCGCCTATCCGGAGGGCTATTTCATCCGCACGCTGTCCGAGGCGCAGCTGGCCTCCATCTGGGGGCAGGAGACGCTCTGGCTGACGGACGCGGAGAACGAGGTCATCTATGACGGAAGCGGCGTTCCGTGGATCGTGCGCTTGACGGTACAGACGGCAGACGGCACGCTCACGGCCGAGCTTTCGCCGGAGCACCTGCCGCCCGCCTGTCTGGCCGAGCCTGCGGAGGAGACGTGCGAGGTCTTCGGCGTCCCCGTGGCAGCGGCCGCAGGGCCGTCCCACGCCGTCGTCAGCTTCGTGCGCGGCGAGGGCGCAGACGCCGTTGGCATGCGCATCACGATGGAGGGGGAGCTTCCCCCGCTGCAGGAGCTTGCCGCGCGGCTCGTCACGCAGTCGCTGGAGCCGGACGGCGTGCTGCAGCTGCATCAGCTCGAAACGGCGGACATTCCCGTCTGGCGCAGTGAGCAGCTGGACGAGGAGGCGGCCTATGCCGACGAGCGCTTTGGGTGCTATCTCCCCACGGCGGTCGCCCTCCCCTTTGATCGCGCGCACCGCGAGCTGGGCGAAGGCCGCGACTGGCTGACGGCCAGCTGGAGCGCCGATGTGCAGAACCTGACGGTCACCGTCAGCCATCCGTCGGAGATCCCGACGCTCGTCCACGCGGACGAAACGGCGCGCTACGACCTGCGCCTGCCCGAGGACGGCGCGGCCGTCGACCCGGACACCCGGAACTTCCCGGTCTTCTACCGGGAGGAGCTGACGCGGGATGTGCTGGCCGCGCGGCTGTGGCAGGGTGATTTTGCGGGCTGCTCCGGCGCGAGCTTCGGCGTGCTCGAACCCGACGGCACCCTGCTGGAGATCAGCGTCTATGCGCAGGACCCGCTGGCGCTGCTGGAATTTTTGCTTGATGGATAAGGCTTGTGATATGGGGTATCTATAGCGCGCTGCAGGGGACGGGCATGCCCTTCCCGGCGCCGCACCGGCGCAGGAAACAGGCTATCGTTACAATGGTAAAACCGATTACGTCTATAGCGGCGCTCACTGCGCAGCCGTTGGCGGCTTTGCCGCCTTACGGATGCGGCGTGCCCTTTACGGGCGGCGAGCGCCTTGCAGGCTGGCAAGTTATGGAGTGACATCGTTGACCGCGCAATGCCCCCAGATTTGTCATTCCGAGGAGCGAAGCGACGTGGGAATCTCGCAGGACCCGGCTGGATAACAGGGTACTTCCGGCAAAAACGTAACTGCCTACCCGAGATTGCGCCCCAAGGGCACTTCCTCGCGCTTCGCGCTCAGGGCGCCACGTCGGTCTGCGGCCTCCTCGCAATGACAAATCTGTTTGCCTCGCGCCGCTGAATTACTGCTGCAATACCCGCAACTGCCTTAGGCGCTCACTGAGCGCCGCTACAGACGCAATTGGTGCACACCATGCTAACGACAGTCTGTACCAGTTTGCAGGTGCAGCACCGAGCGTGGCACACCCCCGAATTCATGCAAAACGGGAGCGGACGGCGTCCGCTCCCGTTTGCTTTGTTCTTTTACTGATTGTTGCGCTGCTTCATCATCTGGCGCATTCTGGCTGCGTGATCCAGTTCACGCTTGCGGATGCGCAGGCTCTGCGGCGTGACCTCGAGCAGCTCGTCGTCCGCAAGGAACTCCAGGCACTGCTCCAGCGACATCTGGCGCGGGCTCGTCAGGCGGAGCGCATCATCCGCACCGGCGGCGCGCATGTTCGTCAGCTGCTTCTTCTTGCAGACGTTGACGGTCATATCCTCGTTGCGCGAGCAGACGCCGACGACCATACCGGCATAGACCTGCGTGCCCGGTCCGATGAACAGGACGCCGCGCTCCTGCGCGTTGAACAGGCCGTAGGTGCAGGCCTCGCCGCTTTCAAAGGCGACGAGCGAGCCGGTCTTGCGGCGCTCGATCTCGCCCTTGACGGGGGCATAGGAATCCAGCACGGAGGACATGATGCCCTCGCCGCGCGTATCGGTCAGGAACTCGCTGCGATAGCCGAACAGGCCGCGCGACGGAACGAGGAACTCGAGGCGATAGCGGCTGCCGACGGGGTTCATGGAGAGCAGGTCGCCCTTGCGGCGGCCCATTTTTTCGATGACGCTGCCCATGGAGGCCTCCGGAACGTCGGCCACCATGCGCTCGATCGGTTCGCAGACCTTGCCGTCGATGACCTTTGTCAGAACGCGCGGGGTGCTGACCTGGAACTCATAGCCCTCGCGGCGCATCGTCTCAATGAGAATGGAGATGTGCATCTCGCCGCGGCCCGCGACGTTGAACGCGTCTGTGCCCTGCTCCGTCACATGCAGGGAGACATCCTTGAGGAGCTCGCGCTGCAGACGGTCGCGCAGGTTTCGTGACGTGACGTACTTGCCCTCCTTGCCCGCGAACGGAGAATCGTTGACGGAGAACGTCATCTCGATGGTCGGGTCGGAGATCTTCACGAAGGGCAGCGGCTCCACCTGCTCCGGCGCACAGATCGTGCGGCCGATGGTGATGTCCGCCATGCCGGAGAACGCGACGATCTCGCCTGCCCCTGCCTCCTGAATGGGATTTTTGCCGAGGCCGTCGAACTCATAGAGCGCGACGATCTTGCCCTTAGCGGAGTGGCTGGGATCGTGATAGTCGCAGATGGCGACCTCCTGATTGACGCGGACGGTACCGCGCTCGACGCGGCCGATGCCGATACGGCCGACATAGTCGTTATAATCGATAGAGGAGACGAGCATCTGCATGGGCGCCGTGGGGTCGCCCTCCGGCGCAGGGATATAGTTGACGATGGTATCGAACAGCGGGTCGAGATTCACGCCCGTCTCGTTCGGCGAGTAGCTGGCGATGCCCTGCCGCGCGGAGCAGAACAGCGTCGGCGATTCGAACTGTTCGTCCGTGGCGTTCAGGTCGAGCAGCAGCTCAAGCACCTCGTCCATGACCTCCTCGACGCGGGCATCGAGCCGGTCGATCTTATTGACAACGACAATGACCTTGTGGCCCAGCTCCAGCGCCTTCTGCAGCACGAAGCGGGTCTGCGGCATGGGGCCCTCCGCCGCATCGACGAGCAGCAGAACGCCGTTGACCATCTTGAGGATACGCTCGACCTCGCCGCCGAAATCGGCGTGGCCCGGGGTATCGACGATGTTGATTTTCGTTCCCTTATAATGCACGGCGGTATTCTTGGCCAGAATGGTAATGCCGCGCTCACGCTCCAGATCGCCCGAGTCCATCACGCGGTCCACCACGGCCTGGTTCTCGCGGTAGATGCCGCCCTGCTTGAGCATTTCATCGACCAGTGTCGTCTTGCCATGGTCAACGTGCGCGATGATGGCGATATTTCGAATGTTTTTCTGATCCGTCATGGAAGACAGTCCCTTCTGTATCCGGTCTAATAGATTTTTTGTCCACAAAATGAAAATATACCACACGAAGGCAAAATCCGCAAGGTGAAAATCGTGATTTTTCGAACTTTTTTGTAAAAAACGGACGCAGCGTGCCCTTTGCGGGCAGGAAGCACCATGGAGACTGCAGGTTTGGTGGCACAATCGCCAATCGCACATGCCTTTGTAGGGGAGCGGCATGCCGCTCCCGGCACAATGCTGCCGATACGAACAGGCTACCGTTAAAATGGTATGCACCGATTGTGTCTGTACGTTTTTTCGGCAGCCGGTACGGGACGGCAGTGCCTTCCCGAGATTGCACCCCAAGGGCACTTCCTCGCGCTTCGCGCTCAGGGCGCCACGTCGGCCTTCGGCCTCCTCGCAATGACAATTTGGGGGCTATTACTGTTTTATCGTCAACCTGTACCAGTCGTCCGTGCAGCGCCGGGAGCGGCATGCCGCTCCCCTACAACGCATGGCTGGCCGCTTGGCAAAACTTTCCGCTTTCCATTTTCAATTTTCCGCCTGCACCTTCCCCTCCCCTGCAATTCCCCCCCCATAAAACGCAGGCCCCGCTGCGGGTGCAGCGGGGCCGCAGACTGTCAAAAAACCTGTCCAGCCGAAAATTTCGGAGGGAAGAAAAGTGTGAAAGGAAACCGTCAGGGTTTCCTTTCGCGTTCCATCACCCGCCGCAGCGGCAGAATTGCAAAATAATACTGCAAAATTCTATTTTGCAATTCTGAAAGC
>NZ_DBFZUT010000053.1:0-22323 GCF_048519415.1 Faecousia sp.
GACCTTTCAACTCCCAAAATCCGGCTTTCTTCAGATTCCACCTCACGATGGACACCCTTGCCTTTGGCTAGCCCTTCCCGCTACCGGGCGGACTCGGGACTTTCACCCTATAGAACGTGCGCTCACCGGGCGCACATAAATTTCCCGCTCCGGAGCGGTGCATGTGCACTGCCCCGGAGCGGGATTTTTTGTCGGTCCTGCATTGCGGTTTTTTCGTCGAAATCCGGCACTGCCGCGGAAGAAATTCTGCATTTCGTGTCATCTCTTGTTGAAATTCCGAGGAAAATTTCGCAGAGTATGCCACTCTACGAGAATGCTGCCAAGTTTTTTAACGCAAATATTATAAAACGATGAACTCAATAAATCAATACAAAGCCGCTCTTTTTGGCAATTTTCACCAAAAAGCGAACTGATTTTAGACTTATAACAGGTTATTCCTTGCGCAGCGCCATACTCCGCTGCCGAAGACGGAGCCGGGTCGGGCACAGGGAAGCGACTTTCGGATCCGTTAAAATAGAAGTACCCGCAAGGGAAAACGAATCTTTGATCGGAGGAAGCAACATGATCAACTGCGAATGGATCCGCAAGCAGAAGAAGGAACAGTCGGCCCACGGGAGCAGTCCCGGCCCGAAATGCAAGCCGAACGTGAGGCTCCGGGTAAGATGCGCCAATACGCAGCAGCCCTGCTTTTCTGCGCTGTGCGATGCCTGGCTCCTGCAGAAGCGAGACAAAATTCGGGAATCAAGCTACATCAAATACCGGGCGATCCTGGAGCGGCATATCAAGCCGCGGCTGGGCAGCCGCAGATTGGGCGGCATCTGCACCGCGTCGGTCGATGCCTTCACGCGGGAACTGCTTGAAACGGACGGGCTGTCTGTCAAGACCGTGCATGACATCCTGTCGGTCCTGCACAGTGTTCTGAAGGATACGGAGGCACGGCGGCCGGCTGGCGCTCTGGCGGTCCAGATCCGTTATCCGAAGGGCAAGCGCCGGGAGATGCGCGTGCTGACCATCCGTCATCACGGATACCCAGCTGCTCGAGGTCGTCATCACCTCGACGGACCCGGCCTTTGCCTGCCGGGTCGCAGGGGCCTTCGCCAAGGTCGCGCCGACCGAGATCGTCCGCATCACGAAGGCCGGCGGCGTCGAGATCGTCGACCAGCCGGAGATACCGACGGACAAGGCCTCCCCGCGCACCGTCTTCGATACCGCGATCGGCGTGATCATCGGTGTGATGGTGGCCGCCGTCATCGTGATCCTGCGGACGCTCGCCGATACGACGATCTATCTGCCGGAGGATATTGAGAACATGGTCGGCATCACGGTGCTCGGGCAGATCCCGGACATCAATTCCGCCGATGACAACTACGCTTACTGGACCGTAACGGAAGAAGGTGCCGCTAAAAATGAAAAAGAGTAATAATAAAGCAGCAGCTGAAGCTATCACGGTCAATCGCCGCAGGCTTCTGAATAACGACGCCCCCTTCGCCATGAAGGAGGCCTATGTCAAGCTTCGCACCAGCCTGATGTTCTGCATGACGGCGGACAAGGCGCGGCCCTGCAAGACCTTCGCCGTCACGAGTGCGAAGCCCTCCGAGGGCAAGAGCCTGACCGCTGCGAATATCGCCATCAGCTATGCCATGCTCGGCAAGCGCGTCCTGCTGGTCGATGCCGATATGCGCAAGCCGACGCAGCGCCGCCTCTGGAAGATCGAGCTTTCCACGGGCCTGTGCGACTACCTCGCCAAGATCTGGCAGCTCGAGCTGGCGAAGGTCACGGAGCTGCCCCTCTGGATCGTCTGCACCGGCACGATCCCGCCGAACCCGTCCGAGCTGCTGTCCTCCGACCGCATGAAGGGTTTCGTGGAGAGCTGCGCGGACTACTATGACTACGTTATCATCGACACGCCCCCGATCAACACAGTTGCCGACGCACAGATCATTTCGACCTTTGTCGACGGCGTCGTGCTCGTGGCACGCTCCGGCAATACGACTGCGGACGAGCTGAATGCCGCGACTGCCGCTGTACGCCGCGCGGGCGGGAATCTCTGCGGCGTCGTGCTGAACGGTCTGAACATGAAATCCGTGAAATACGCCAGCAAGTACAAATACGGTGATAAGTACGGCTACCGCTATTCCTACAGCGAGTCCTATGGCGCAAAGTAACCCCGTGATCGACCTGACGCTCGACTACCACGCGCATATCCTGCCCCGCTGCGACCACGGCAGCGACGGCGTGGAGACGTCCCTGCGGCAGCTCGCCATGGCCGCCGAGGCCGGGATCCGGACTGTGTGCGCCACGCCGCACTTCTACCCGCACCGCGAGAACGCCGCCGCCTTTCTGGAGCGCAGAGCGCGATGCGCCGCGGCGCTGCCGCGCAGGCCGGAGCTTCCGCGCATCCTGCTGGGGGCCGAGGTCCTGATCTGCGACGGCATGGAGCGGCTTGATGACCTTCCCCGCCTGTGTCTGGAGGGGACGAACGAGCTGCTGCTGGAAATGCCGTTTTACGCGTGGCCGTCCTCCCTGTGGGCTACGCTGTTCGCCCTGTGTGAGCGGCAGGACATCCACATCGTTCTGGCCCATGCGGACCGATACCCGAAGGAAAATATCGAAAGGCTGATCCGGGAGGGCATCCCGCTTCAGCTCAATGCCGTCTGCCTGACGAAGCCGATCAAACGCAGACGATATCTGGAATGGATCCAAAACGGCTATGTCAAATACCTCGGGAGCGATATCCATATGCTTGGAGACGGCTACCGGGATTGGAAGAAATGCAAAACGCTTTTGGAAAAGAAGCTACGCTGAGAGAAGGAACGCCCATTGCACGCCACAGAAACATCGCTGCCGCTCGTTTCAATCATCATGCCTGCCTTTAACGGAGAACCCTATATCGGCGCTGCCATTCGCTCCGTTCTCGCGCAGAGCTATGCGCGCTGGGAGCTGCTGATCCTTGACGACGGCTCTGCCGACCGAACGGCGGAGATCGCAGAGGCCTTTGAAAAATCCGATCCCCGGATTCGCCTATTCCGCAATCCAAAGAACCTGGGCGCGGCGCAGACGCGCAACCGCGGCTTTGCTCTGACGCAGGGCGAATGGATCGCGCTGCTGGACTGCGACGATATATGGCATACAGACAAGCTGGAAAAGCAGCTTGCTCTTGCATCGCGCGGTGATATTCTCTACTGCTCCTATGCACTGATAGACGAGAGCGGCAAACACCTGTCCGATTTTCTCGTTCCGGAGTCGACGGACTACGAGGCCATGCTGCGGGAAAGTGTTTTAAGCTGCTCCACGGTGCTCCTGCGCCGTTCGATCCTCGCCGGGCAGCGCTTTCCGACGGAATACTACCATGAAGACTATGTATTCTGGCTCGGACTTCTGAAGGCCGGATATCGGGCGGTCGCCTGCACGGAGGTGCTGGCGGATTACCGTCTGGTAAAGGGCTCCCGCTCCAGCGACAAGCGAAATGCGGCAAAAAACCGCTGGCTGATCTATCGCAGGGTGGAAAAGCTGTCAATTTGGAAATCCGCAGCCGTTTTTGCAGTCTATGCCTGCCATGCGCTGCGGAAGCACAGGAGGGCACGATGAAGGTACTTCTGCTCTCCCACAACCCGGTCACGACCTATAACAACATGGGCAAGACGTTTCTGTCCCTTTTTTCCGCATTCCGCCCGGAGGAGCTTTGCCAGCTCTTCCTCTATCCCGCTGTCCCGGATACGGCCTGCTGCGGCAGCTATTATCGCTTCACGGATCGCGAAGCGCTGCACTCCATCTGGGACCGGCATGCCGTCGGTGGGGAGATCAGCCCTGATCCGGCGTGCCATGACAAATTCACCAGTGAAAAAGAGGAGCGAACTTATCGTTCGCCCCGCAGCCGCTCCGAGCCCATGCGTCTGGCCCGCGATCTCATCTGGCAGCTCAGCCGCTGGGATCATCCCGGCCTGAAGGCATGGCTCGACCGCGAAAGGCCCGACGTTCTTTTCGTCGCGCCCGGCAAGCAGGAGCTGCTGTACGACATTGCGCTGACCCTTGCGCGCGAGCGGCATATCCCGATCGTGAGCTATATCTGCGACGATTTCTATTTCCTGCAGGAGCAAAATGCCTTTTGGGCAAAGCTCCGGCAGAAGCGCCTGCGCCGCAAAATCGCGGCCCTGCTGCAGGAGACCGCCCTGACCGTGACGATCTGTCCCGAGCTTGCGGCGCGATACCATGAGAGCTTCGGCGCAGAGGTGACGGACGTGATGACCTGCCCGCCGTTTGCCGTTCATCCCTATACGGAGCCGGGCCGCGACGTTTTGCACCGCTGCCTGACCTACATGGGGAACCTCGGCTGCGGCCGCGGCCAGCCCCTGCTGGAGCTTGGGCAGACGCTGGACGCGCTGAACCGGCAGGAAGGGACCGATTTTACGCTGGAGATCTATACTGATCACAAATACCCGGAGCTGCTGGAGCGTCTGGCGGCCTGCCCGGCGATCCGCATGCACGGCTTTGTCACCGGGAAAGCATATCAGGCAGCCTTTGACGGCGCCGATGCCTTTGTCCATGTGGAGGCCTTTGACGAAGAGAACCGGGACCGCGTCCGCTATTCCGTCTCCACCAAGATCATCGAGAGCCTTGCCAGCGGCAGGCCCCTGCTGGCCTACGGGCCGGAGGATGTCGCCTCCATGGCCTATCTGCGCCGGAACGACTGCGCCGCGCTGGCCAGTTCCATGCAAGAGCTTCCCGCCATCACAAAGGCCGTTCTGACGCAGGAGCCATACCGTCGCGCCCTCGTCGAGCGAGCCGCGGCAGTTGCCAGACGCGAGGCCGATAACAGCGCGCGCCTGCATGCGCTGCTGGAGCGCGTGGCTGCGGAGGGAGTAAAATGAAAATTCTGCAGATCAACTGTGTCTATGGAACCGGGAGCACCGGCCGCCTGACGCAGGCGATCCACACCCGTCTGCTGGCAGAGGGGATCAAATCCGTTGTCTGCTGCGGCCGCGGCCCGCGCAGTACAGACCCGCACGTCCATAAGGTCTGCGGGGAGCTGTACGCCAAGGCGCAGCATGCCGAGGCCGATCTGACCGGGCTGGTTTACGGCGGCTGCGTGCTCTCGACCGCACGCTTGCTGCATATTCTCCGGCGGGAGGCGCCGGATATCGTCCACCTTCAGTGCATCAACGGCTATTTCGTCAATATTTTCCGTCTTGTCCGCTGGCTGAAACGGCACAGCGTTCCAACGCTGCTGACGCTCCACGCAGAGTTCCCCTATACCGCCAACTGCGGTATTGCGGCAGACTGCGAAAAGTGGCGCACCGGCTGCGGCAGCTGCCCGCAGCTGCGGGCGCAGACCGGCTCCCTGCTGTTTGACCGAACGGCCGCCGCATGGAAGCGGATGCGGGATGCATTCGCCGGGTTTTCCAACTGCACCGTCGTTTCCGTCTCGCCCTGGCTTCGGGGCCGGGCGGAGCAAGCGCCCGTTCTGGCCGGGCTGCACCATGTGACCATTGGAAACGGCGTAGAGACCGCGATATTCCATCCGGTGGCTGCAGTTGACCTGCGGCGAAGATACACATCCGCCAGACGCAGGCTCGTGCTCCATGTGACGGCGTCCTTCTCCCCCGAGCAGGGCAGCCTGAAGGGCGGCTGGTACGTTCTTGCACTTGCAAAGCGCATGCCGGACGTCACATTCGCCGTCGTAGGGAACCGCGATCCGCTGCAGAACGTGCCGGACAATGTGCTGGATATCGGCCGGTTGGAAGATCAGGCACTGCTCGCAGCGTGGTACAGCGCCGCGGACGCCGCACTGCTGACGAGCCGACGCGAGACCTTCTCGCTGGTAACTGCCGAAAGCCTCTGCTGCGGCACGCCGGTCGTCGGCTTCCGCGCAGGCGGGCCTGAGAGCATCGCGCCGCCATCCTGCTGCGAATTTGTGGAATATGGCGATCTGGACGCGCTGGAACATGCCCTGCGCAGCCGGTTGGAAGCCACACCGGACCGGGCGGCGATTGCCGCAGATGCCGCAGCACGGTTCAGTATGGAGAATATGTATCGTGCCTATAAGGCTGAGTATACGGCGCTTTCGTTAATGGTGGATAAATTGGAAAGCAAAGAGGTCAAACTGTGGAAAAGCAGAAAACACATCTGACAGAACACCAAACACTCCTGTTGGAGATGCTGCATGATTTTGACCAAGTCTGTCGAAATCATAACATACATTATCAGTTATTTGCCGGAACTGCACTTGGCGCTGTAAGACACGGGGGATTCATTCCGTGGGATGATGACATTGATGTTATTCTCATGCGCGATGAGTATGAACGCTTCTTCCGAGAAGCCGCAGGCGACTTTGACCCATCGGTCTATTATGTTCAAAGAGATAACAGCCCACATTGGCCGATGCAGTTTTCGAAGCTCCGGCGAAACGGAACTGCCTGCATAGAAAAATATCATCCGAAGGACAAATTAGTACACCAAGGCGTTTATATTGATATTTTCCCATGTGATAATCTGGCAAATAATGGCTTGATCCGAAGGCTTCAGTTTGCTGCATCTAAAGTTGTCATCGCCAAAGCGCTGTATGTCCGCGGCTATGAAACAAACAGCATTGCAAAGAAACTGTTTATGCAGTTTTGCCGCATAGTGCCGCGCCGTCCTCTTGAGGAATTCTGCATACGCAGGAAGGACGCAGGCACAGAAATGGTACATTCCTTTCTGGCAGCTTCCAAAAGCTATAAAAAGAACCTTTTGCCCCGGGAATGGCTCAACAACACAATGGAAATCCAATTTGAGGATTTCACGTTCCCGATCTCACGGCATTATGACGCTCTTTTGCGAAATTTATATGGAGATTACCATCGGATTCCCTCTCCAGAGGAGCGTAAATGTAAGGAACATGCCGCAATTCTGGACCTAGAGCATTCCTATACTGAATATCTGGACAAGCAAGCTACTATGTCAATCAAAATACATACAAAATGTATTCGATAAAGAAGCAGGAGGGTGATCGATGTAACATTTCGCTAAGTTTCGAAGGTACATGTATTCAAATTATTTCAGAGAGGGGTAAAACAACATGAGGAAAGCCATTTCTATACTGCTCGTATTCGTGATGTGTCTATCGCTTCTCCCGGCGAATGCCATCGCAAAAGATAGCAGTAGAACCGAGCAGCCCTTGAGTACCGAATTGAATAAGGGCAGCGAAATTCCCGGTACCGCTTACCACGTTATTTCCAAGAAAAACTACTCCATCGCGCCGGATATTTCCGAGTCCGTGATTATCACGAACAACGACGCGGGCAACTCCCAGACCGTTGCCAACGTCATGCAGGTCAACCCGAATGAGGGACGGGCGAAAATTGTAGCCGGTTACGGCAACCGCAACCCGAAGGAGCTTGGCTGGACGCTGAAGACCACGACCGAGCAGGCGCACGTCTACGAAAGGGAGACGGGCCTGAACGTCGTCGGCGGCGTCAACGCCTCGTGGTTCAACATCAACACCGGCGAGCCCTCCGGCTATCTCGTGATGAACGGTGTCGTGCATCACGATAACTCCAGCCGCGCCTTCCTCGCCGCGTTTGACGACGGCTCCGTCAACGTCTTCCGCGAGGGCACGACCCTTGCGCAGGCCGAGGCCAGCCAGAGTGAAAAGCAGGGCAAGGCCGTTCAGATCGTCGAGGCGGTCGACGCGCTCGTCGCCATGGTCTGGGATGGCAAGGTCGTTGCCTCCCAGTCCGGCAACGGCGGCTATTACCCGCGCACCAGCGTCGGCGTCAAGGCCGACGGCACGGTCGTCCTGTTCCAGGCAGACGGCACCATGGCCCCCCGCTCCGTCGGCTACACCGCCGAGGAAGAGGCCCGCATGATGGTCGCGCTCGGCTGCGTGGCGGCCATCCAGCTCGACGAGGGCGGCTCCTCCACCTACCTCTCCCAGCGCGAGGGCGAGAGCGACCTGACCATGCGCAACACGCCCGCAGGCGGCAGCGAGCGCGTGGTCTCCGGCACGATTCTCGTCGTCTCCACCGTGGCTGCCTCCGGCGAGTTCGACCACGCCGCCGTCACGCCTGACGGCGAATACTACACGCCCGCTTCCACGGTCGAGCTATCAGCCAGCGCCATGGACTTTTCCGGCGCTCCTGCCAAGTCCCTCCCCGCGGACGCCGTCTTCACGGTCAGCGATGCGGCCATGGGCACCGTGAGCGAGACCGCCGTCAGCGGCAGCAGCGCTTCCGCCGTGTTCACCTCGTCCGGCAAGACCGGCGACGTGACGATCGACCTAGTCAGCGGCGGCAAGACGGTCGGTTCGACCATCTTGCATGTGCAGGAGCCGGACGCCCTCTCGTTTGCGTCGAGCGAAGTCAACCTCAACTATAACGACGTCAGCGACCTTGGCTTCCGGGCGACCTATCAATCCGAGCAGGTCCATCTCAAGGACGGCGACATCAACTGGGCCATCTCCGACCCGGATGCAGGTTCGTTTGCGAACAACCGGTTCGCCGTCACGAGCAACGTGAAATACTCCGGCAGCCCAACCGTCACCGCCACGCGCGGTGAGCTGAGCGCTTCCGTTACCGTGAATATCGGCATGGAGCCGACCATGATCCTCGACGGCGGCGATGAGGACCCGTGGGATTATTCCACCATCGGCACGACCGTCGAAAGCTTTGACGGCATGGCCTCCAATGCAGTCGCGACCTATCACTATGCCGGCCGCGGCGGTGTGGTCAAAGGCTCCATCGTCTCCGATACCGCCGAGGAATATGCCGACATCGTCCGCTTCGGTCATAAGGCCATCAAGCTGGAATATGACTGGACCGGTCTCACCGGTACCGATGGCGCCTGTCTCGGCCTTGGCGACAATCTCGCCATTGACGGCACACCGACAGCGCTTGGTGTCTGGGTCTATATCCCCGAGGGAGTCCCTGTCCCGTGGCTGCGTGCCCAGATCGCCACCAGTACAAATAATGGCCAAAGCTGGACGAACGCCTATGTCAATTTCAGCAATGGCAGCGCGGGCAGCGGCGAGGGGCTGAAGGCTGGCTGGCAGTATCTGGAGGCTGACCTGACCCAGTATGCAGGTGCCCTGATCCGCGCCAACAGCGGCATGCTGTTCCGTGCGATGGTCACAACCAGCGGCATCGGCTGGTACACCACCGACGGCGTCAAGCTCGACAAAGGCGACCTGAAGGGCTACATTCTTCTCGATAATTTCTGCGTCGTCTACGGCGCAAACAATCAGGACGTCACGGCTCCGGTCGTGACCTCCATCCAGCTCGTCAACGACGACGGCACCAAGACAGAGCTCGAGAACGGCATGACCCTCCACTCCGACAAGCTCCGCTTTTTCGTCACCTATAACGATAGTGAGGAGACCGATCCCTACGCCACCGGCGTGGAATCCGCCTACTTCTACTTCGACGGCACCTATCGCGGCAAGTACGATTGTGACATTCTCGGCAGCACCTCCGGCCTGATGCACTTCGGCAACGGCCTGCACTCCATCACGTTCTACCTGAAGGACGGCTACGGCAACGTAACCCGCGAGACCCGCTACTTCACCGTCGAAGCCGAAAAGCCGGACGTGCCGAACATTGCGCTGAACACGCTGGGTGTTCCCACCGTCGGCAAGACGTGGCAGCTGGCGCTGGAGAGCGATGATCCCGCTTCCGTCACATCCCTGACAGCAGCCATCTCCGTCACGCGCAGCTATCCCGTTGCGAACGTCACCTTCCCCGAGGGCGTGACGGGCAGCTGGAGCTACGATCCCTCCAAGGGCGTCGTCTCCGTGGAGATCACCACCATTGACCACGCGAAGTATACGGCCGGTGCGCTGGCCACGGTCGACATTCCCATCCCCACCTCCGTCACAGAGGGCAGCAGCATCAACGTGCAGGTCACGAAGGGCTCCTACGGCTGCAAGCAGACGGAGAACCTCGATATCAGCGACCTGAACCAATATGCGACCGGCTTCACCACGCCCGTCGCGAATTATCCGATCGAGGCCATGTACCGCATCACGGCGGAGACCGCCGTGGCAGGCAGCAAGGCCACCGCGACCGTGACCGTCGTGCGCGACGGCGCTGCGGCAGTCGGCGTCAACGTCTATGCCAATGACGTCCTGCAGGGTCAGACCGACGAGAACGGCCGGATCGACATCTCCGGCCTGACGGCAAGCGAGGGCAGCGTGAACCTGCGCGCCGAGGACGCCGAGGGCAACTGCTCCTATCAGATCACCCTGTTCAGCTACAACGCCGTGGGCGACGAGACCGGCGCACCCTACAATATCATCTACGCCCTCTCCCCTGCCGCAGACGGCAAGACCATCACCTGGATGAGCGACCCGCGCCACAGCGCCGCTGCCGCCGTAGCAGAGCTTTCCACCAGCGCAGATCTGAGCGAAGCCACGCAGATCGAGGGCACGAGCCGCCTGATCTCCTACTCCGGCAGCAAGCAGATCAACCGCGTGAATGGCGTGACGCTGAGCGGCCTCACCGCAGGCGCGACGTATTACTACCGCGTCGGCGACGGCACGGTCTGGTCCGCCATCCGCAGCTTCACCGTCCCGGCAGCTGGGAAGCAGACCCGCTTCTTCCTGCTGGCGGACATTCAGGAGGAGGCCGCCCTTGAGGGCATGGTCCGCATCGCCGATCATCTGGCCGGGCAGTATCCCTTCGGCGTTCAGCTCGGCGACGCTGTGGACAATGTCCGCTACTACAACCAGTGGGACGACGCCCTGAAGCTCTTCACGCTCGACGGCATCCGCGACACCGATGTACTCCACGTCATCGGCAACCACGAGGCAGACGACAGCGGCAACGGCGCCATCGCTGCCAGGAGCGTGTTCGGCGTTCCCGCCGCCTGGTACTCCGTGGAGCGGGGCGACGTGTACATCGCCGTGCTGAACCACACCTCCGACAAGGACACCCTGCAGCAGTTCGCACAGTGGCTCATCGAGGACGCTGCGAAGACGAGCTGCACCTGGAAGGTGCTAGTCACGCACGTCCCCGCCTACTATACCAACCCCACCGGCGGCGGCGAGATCTATCAGCAGTATCTGCCTGCAGCCTGCGACGCAGCCGGGATCGACTTCTACTTCTCCGGCAATGACCACAGCTACGCCCGCACCGCTCCCTTGACGGCCGGTCAGGTGGATGAGAAGGGCACCGTGTACTACATCTGCGGCTCCACCGGCGGTAAGTCCTACTCCATCGTGGATAATAAGGACTTCCACTTCGAAAAGGCCACGCTCGACTTCGAGAGCATCTATGTCGACGTCACCGCCGACCGCTTCCAGGCTACCGTTACAGCGTATAATGTGGCAGAGGACGGAAGTAAGACCGTGCTGGATCAGTACAGTAAAAGGAAGACCCCGCTGTGCGAGAATGATGAACACACATACGATTACGACAGCGACACGGATATCCTTTCCTGTGAGGTCTGCGGCTACGAGACCGGCGCGAAGCAAAGCGCCTACCCCGGCTGGGCGAAGGATACGAAGACGGGAAGAATGCGCTATTTCATCGGCGGCAGCCCGGTCACGGGTGCTTTGGTCCTCCCGGATGGCACCTACTCGTTCGATCAGGACGCTCTTGCCTATCAGGGCACTTATGAGCTCAATGGTGAGCAGTGCGAATTTGACAGCGGCCGCTTTGTCCGCTGCACAACGGCAGATGTTGTCGACGCTGGTCTGTGCGGTCAGACAGTCTACTATGTCTTCTACCGCGACGGTAGGTTTGCAGTTGGTGGTTCCGGTGCCATGAATGACTATGAGTTCCGCGGTGTGACCCCGATCCGCAAGCATAACGGTCAGATCAAGCAGATCATCATTGGCAAGGATATCACCTATATCGGTAAGTTCAATTTCAATTGGTGCAGCAAGTTGCATAGCGTGACCTTCGAAGAGGAAACCAAGCTGGAGCGCATCGGCTGGGGTGCCTTTGGCTACAGTAGCCTGCCCTCCATCACCATTCCCGATTCTGTTACGCAGATCGACGGCTATGCGTTCTACTATTGCTCCAAGCTGACCGATGTTACAATCAACGAGGCCAGCAAACTGGCAGTGCTCGGGGAGTATGTCTTCAAAGCCGATACCCGGATCACAAGTCTTTACATCCCCGATGGGGTTGTGAAGATCGGCACTGATATCTTCCGTGATGCGCACGACACCGTAACGCTTTCCGTTGCCGCAAACTCTTACGCACAGAGCTACGCCGAGAAATACGGTCTGGCTTATGTTGCCAGACCTGTTCCCGCAGTGATCATCGCCAGCGGCAGCTGCGGCGACAACGCAGCCTGGGAGCTGGAC
The DNA here is from genome assembly GCF_048519415.1 of Faecousia sp. NCBI lineage: Bacteria > Bacillati > Bacillota > Clostridia > Eubacteriales > Oscillospiraceae > Faecousia > Faecousia sp. The sequence goes on from NZ_DBFZUT010000053.1 coordinate 12,284, forward strand.
AACGAGGGGACACTCAAGATCACCGGCAGCGGCCCCATGGCGGACAACAGCACAAACCACACGCCGTGGGAAGCCTATAAGCACCAGATCCGTCATGTCGTCATCGGCAGGGATATCACAGCCATCGGCAAGTTCAACTTCTTCTGGTGCAGCAAGTTGGAGACCGTGACCTTCGAAGAGGGCTCGCAGCTTGACCGCATCGGCTGGGGCGCCTTCGGCTACAGCAGCCTGCCTGCTATCACGATTCCTGACTCTGTTACCCGGATTGACGGCTATGCGTTCTACTATTGCTCCAAGCTGACCGATGTTGCGATCAGTGAGAACAGCAAGCTGGCAAGCCTCGGCGAGTACGCATTTAAGGCAGACGGCAAAATGACCTACCTGTACATTCCTGACGGCGTTACAAAGATCGGCACCGCGATCTTCAAGGATGTCAGCGGCGTAACGCTCTCCGTGGCCGAGAATTCCTATGCACAGGCCTATGCGGAAAAGTACGGCATCGCCTATACCGCCCGCCCCGTCCCCGCGGCCATCATTGCCAGCGGCAGCTGCGGCGACAACGCAGCTTGGGAGCTGGACAACGAGGGAACGCTCAAGATCACCGGCAGCGGCCCCATGGCTGACAACGGCACGAACCATTCTCCATGGGAAGCGTATAAGCATCAGATCAGGCAGGTCGTTGTCGGCAAGGATATCACGGCCATTGGCAAGTTCAACTTCTTCTGGTGCAGCAAGCTGCAGGCCGTGACCTTTGAAGAAGACTCGCAGCTCGAGCGCATCGGCTGGGGCGCCTTCGGCTACAGCAGCCTGCAGACGATCGCCATTCCCGACAGTGTCACCCGGATCGACGGCTATGCGTTCTATTACTGCTCTAAGCTGAGTGACGTGACGATCGGCGAAAACAGCCGCCTTGCAAGCATGGGCGAATATGTTTTCAAGGCTGATACGAGCCTGCACAGCCTCTATATTCCCGACAGCACAGTCCAGATCGGCGCTAACATCTTCCTCGACGCTGTCGCCAATGTGACACTGTCCGTCGGTGAGAACTCCTATGCGCAGGCCTATGCAGAAAAGTTCGGCATTGCCTATGTTGCCCGTCCCGTTCCCGTGCGGATCGTCGCCAGCGGAAGCTGCGGCGAGAATGCACTTTGGGAGCTGGATTCCGAAGGCATTCTGAAAATCAGCGGCAGCGGTCCCATGGCTGACAACGAGACAAACCACGCCCCATGGGAAGCCTGCAAGCAGCAGATCAAGCAGGTTGTCATCGGCAAAGATATTACCTATATTGGCAAGTTTAACTTCTTCTGGTGCAGCAAGCTGGAAACTGTGACCTTTGAAGCGGACTCGAAGCTCGAGCGCATCGGCTGGGGTGCCTTTGGCTACAGCAGCCTCGAGACGATCACCATTCCCGACAGCGTCACCAGACTGGATGGCTATGCCTTCTATTACTGCGCAAAGCTGACCGATGTGGAGATCAGCGAAAAGAGTTCTCTCACCAGCATGGGTGAATATGTGTTCAAGGCCGATACCATGATGTCCAGCTTGTATATTCCGGATGGCGTAACAGCCATGGGCAAGAACATTTTCCTTGACGCTGCGGAGGTAACGCTCTCTGTCGCGGCCGGCTCCTATGCGCAGGCCTATGCAGAAATGTATGGCATCGCCTATACGCTCCGCGGCGAAGCGGATGCGCAGGCCATTGCCGAATTCTCAGGCGAGATCGATATGTCGCCCATTGAGGATGAGTTGGCTGTGTTCGAGGAAGCATTTCTGGAACAGAACGAACGCTGAATAAACAATCGCCACAGGGGCCTTGCGCCCCTGTGGCAATCAAACTTGTGAGGATCCATATGCAAAAATTTGACTTCAAGCCTTTGATTCTGAAAATTCTATACAGCTTTGCAGGGGCAATCGTGTGTCTGCAGGTCATACATATGGATCGCGCTGTCAGTTTCTGCTTCTATGCCACCTTTTATCTAACGCTGATATTCTGGATTACATGCGCATTGCAAAGGATGGAGCGACTCGAATTCTGGATGCTTGCCGGAATACTCATTGCATTTGTCAGTGTTCTGATCAATGCCGCCCTCAGCAGTTCAGTGATCACGATGCAATACCTTAAAAAACTGTTATCATTTTTTAGTACTATACTCTTTTTTTCAGCTGCCTATAAATCAGTACCAAATGCCTCTGTCCGCCGTTGGATCTACGGCATTCTGGATCTCGTATCTGCCTATCTGATCGTCGCCTACTTTTATCAGGGCCAGCGAGCCTATCTGTTCCATGGCGTTGTTTCAAACTATCTGACCTTTGGCTTTACCAATCCGAATTTGACCGGATTGTTTCTTGCGGGAATGATCATGCTGGAAATGAATCGTCTTCCCGCACTGACGCGCTCGTGGCAGCGCATTCCGGCATGGGCAGAAGTCTGCTTTCTGCTGTTCTTTCTCTGGAAAACGAAAGCTCGGAATGCTCTGCTTTCCGTTATTCTGTATCTGGTTGTTTTCTTTGTTCTGTCCCTGCGTAAAGCTGATCAGCTCCGTTTGGGGAAAACCTTCTCCAAAATTGCAGCCGTATGGCCGCTTCTCTTTGCCGGAGCATATATTCTGTTTTTACAGCTGCCCGGCGTGATCAGCCTGTTTTCATTTTTGGAATCTGCCGGTAAGGACCTCACATCGCGCATGGAGATATGGCTGCGTGCATTGCGTCTCTGGCTCTCCTCCCCCATCTTCGGTGCCTACGCGCAGGCGAGCGGTGGTTTGGGGAGCAGCCAGTTCCATAACACACACATCGATATTCTGGTATCCTACGGACCGATCGTTTTGTGTATTGTCTGTTTTGCACTGTATTCCCTGATCTATATGAGTGGAAAACGTCAATCCCGGCAGCAGTTTCTTTTTACGATCGGCTTCACCTGTGAGATCATCCTGGGTGTCGGCGAGGCAGCGATTTTTTCCGGCGGATTGGGCGTGTATCTGTACGCCGGTACCTTCCTGCTGCTCCGAAACCTTTGTCAGCCGGAGGCCGGCATGGAGGCTGCACCATGAACCTCATTTTTCTCTCCAATTTCTATAACCATCATCAGGGGCCGCTATGCCGTGCACTGGCTGCGCAAAGCGGCATCTCGTTCCGGTTTCTGGCCAGTGGATCGATCTCACTGGAGCGGCGCGCGATGTGGGGCGAGATCAGGGATCTTCCGGATTTTGTTGTCACGCCGCGTACCCCGGCAGAATGGGTCGTGGCCTCCCGCGAGATTTTGGAGGCAGATGCCGTAATTGTTGGCTCTGCGCCGCAAATTCTGCTGCGGGAACGCCTGCGGGAGGGAAAGCTGATCCTGCGATATCAGGAGCGCCCTCTGAAAAACGGCTTGGAGCCGCTGAAATTTCTGCCGCGGATGGTGAAATGGCAACGTTGGAATCCCTCTTATAAGCCGGTGTATCTTCTATGTGCCAGTGCTTATGCCGCCGATGATTATGCGAAAATGGGATTGTTCCGTGGGAAGGCCTATAAATGGGGATATTTTCCTGCAGTACTTTCCTATGATACGGAAGCGCTGCTCTCACAAAAAGAGCCGAGCAGTATATTCTGGGCGGGCCGCTTGCTGGATTTGAAGCATCCGGATGATGCGATCCGGCTTGCGGCTCGGCTGCGGGATGCAGGCTATTCGTTTTCTCTGCGTATAGCGGGAAGCGGGACATTGGAACCGAAGCTGCGTGGAATGATCGCACAATATGCTTTGGAATCTCAGGTCTGCCTTCTGGGCAGCCTGTCACCGGAGCAGGTGCGCCGGGAAATGGAACGCAGCGCAATATTTCTGTTTACTTCGGATCGCCACGAAGGCTGGGGCGCTGTGTTGAACGAGGCCATGAACAGCGGCTGCGCAGTCGTTGCCAGTGACGCAGCCGGCTCGACGCCCTATTTGGTCGAGAATAGCGTAAATGGCTGTGTCTATCGCGCTGAGAATAGGAATGAACTATACGAAAATGTCGTACGGTTGTTGGAGCAGCCATCTACACGGGAAGCAATGGGCAAACATGCCTATGAGACCATCACAAACACCTGGAATGCGCAAGAAGCCGCCCGTCGGCTGGTCGATTTGATCCGGGCCATTTCAGAGGGGGTTCCGTCCCCCGAACTCTATTTGGAAGGGCCGTGCAGCCGCGCTTAGCCACTGCTGGCATATATCGCAAATATGAAAGTATCTTTTTTCAGCCGACGTGCCGCCAAAAACGCGGGCTGGCTGGTCGCAGGTAGAATCCTGCACATGGCACTGGCCTTTCTGGTCAATCTGCTCACTGCACGCTATCTGGGGCCGAGTAACTATGGTCTGGTCAACTATGCCGCCCTGTATACCGCCTTTTTCACATCCTTTGCCACTCTGGGGTTGAGTTCACTCCTTTTGAAGGACTTTATGGATGACCCGGAGGGTACCGGAACTACAGTTGGAACGGCGATCGCAATGCGGCTGCTGTCCAGTACGCTGTCTGCGGTCAGCATTCTGGCCATAGTGGCCGCTGTGGACCGTGGAGAGCGCTTGACCATGACCGTGGTAGCGCTTTACAGCATGTCCCTGATCTTTCAGGCGTTTGATACCATTCAGTACTGGTTTCAAAGTCGGCTGGAGTCCAAATACGCAACGATTGCCACATCGGTTGGGTATATCATCGTCTCTTTCTACAAAGTACTCCTTCTGGTTTTGGGCAAGGACGTTCGCTGGTTTGCCATCTCCAACACAATCGATTATGCTGTGGCAGCCATTGTATTTCTGGGGCTGTACAAGTGGCGCGGCGGTCCCCGCCTGCATATTTCGCCTGCAAAGGGGCGCGCCCTTTTGCGCCAGAGCGGGAGCTTTATTCTCTGCGGCCTCATGGTGTCCGTCTATAACTGTACAGACCGCTTTATGCTCAAGCATCTGCTGGATGAGGCCTCCGTTGGCTACTACGCCACGGCTACCAGTCTGGCTACCGTATGGACCTTCGTCCTGTCGGCTATCATTGATTCGATCACGCCCGGTATCATGCAGGCCCATCGGACGGATCAAGCGCAGTTCGTCCGGCATAACCGGCAGCTGTATGCCCTTGTTTTCTATTTTTCTGTTGCCGTCTCCGCCGTGATCACGCTGCTTGCACGACCGGCTGTCAGCCTGCTCTATGGGGAAGCGTACCTTCCGGCTGTCAGGCCGATGCAGGTCATTACATGGTACACCGCATTCTCTTATCTGGGCGTGGCCCGCGGCGCGTGGGTGGTATGCGAAGGAAAGCAAAAGTACCTGACACCGCTTTATATCGGCTCCGCGTTGGTGAATGTGGCTCTGAATTTTCTGCTGATCCCCTGCTGGGGCGCAACAGGTGCTGCCGTTGCCTCCCTGCTGACGCAAATATCTACAACGTTCGTATTTCCGCTTCTCCTACGTCCGCTGCGTCCCAATGGGCTGCTGATGTGTCAGGCAGTCCTGCTGCGTGATGTGTTTCCAAAGCGAAAGAAAACCGATAATTCGCAGAGAAAGGCATGCTGATTATGTCAAGATTTGAAAACAAAGTCCTCCTCATCACGGGCGGGACCGGCTCCTTCGGTCACGCGGTTCTGGACCGCTTTCTGACCACGGACATCCGCGAGATTCGTATCCTCTCCCGCGACGAGAAAAAGCAGGACGACATGCGCCACGCCTATCAGCTGGCCTGTCCCGCCTGCGCGGAGAAAATCAAATTCTACATCGGCGATGTGCGGGACTACCGCTCCATCGCCCCAGCCTTCCGGGGCGTGGACTATGTGTTCCACGCCGCCGCCCTCAAGCAGGTGCCCTCCTGCGAATTTTTTCCCATGGAGGCCGTCAAGACCAATGTGATCGGCTCCAACAACGTCATTGATGCCTGCGTGGAAAACCGGGTCAAGAAGGCGATCTTTCTCTCCACCGACAAGGCCGCCTATCCCATCAACGCCATGGGCATGTCTAAAGCTATGATGGAAAAGAACGTCATCGCCCGGTCGAAGCAGATGCTGGCAGACGATCCCGTACTTTGCCTGACGCGCTATGGTAATGTCATGGCCTCCCGCGGCTCAGTCATTCCCTTGTTCTGCGACCAGATCGACGAGGGAAAACCGCTGACCGTCACGAATCCCAATATGACCCGCTTCATGATGACGCTCAGCGACGCCGTCGATCTTGTCCTTTACGCCTTCGAGCACGGCGAGCAGGGCGACCTGTTCGTGCAGAAGGCACCCGCCGCGACCATTGAAACACTGGCACAGGCCATTCTGGAGATGAAGCACTCCGACCTCGGCGTACAGACCATCGGCACGCGCCACGGCGAGAAGCTCTTTGAGGTACTCGTGACCTCGGAGGAAATGCTGCGGGCGGAGGACCTGCCAGGTTTCTTCCGTATCCACGCCGACAGCCGCGACCTGAACTACGACAACTATTTCTCCAAAGGAAGCGCGGAGCTGTCTCAGATCGAACCGTACACCTCCCATAACACCCAGCGGCTGGACCTGGACGGTATGAAGCGCCTGCTGCAGAAGCTGAAGCTCTTTGGAGGAAATTGCTGATGAACATTCTTGTCACCGGCGCGCGCGGCTTTGTGGGAAAAAACCTCGTCGCGGCGCTCCAAAACATCCGCGACGGCAAGGAACGCACGCACCCGGAGCTGGATATCCGGGAAATCTTCGAATATGACACGGACGGCTCACCGGAGCAACTTGCTGATTATGCGAAATCTGCGGATTTCGTATTCCATTTAGCAGGGGTAAATCGCCCAAAAACGGCGGAGGAATACCTCCCCGGCAATACCGGCTCTTTGGAAATACTGCTTGCCGCATTGCAAAACGCGGACAACCGCTGCCCCGTGATGCTGGCCAGTTCCGCCCAGGCCTCTCTCGTCTGGCGCTATGCGGGCAGCGAATACGGCAAGGCAAAGCTTGCCTGCGAAAAGCTGCTGCGGACCTATGCCGCCGAGACCGGTGCGGAGGCGCTGATTTACCGCTTCCCCAACGTGTTCGGCAAGTGGTGCCGCCCGAATTACAATTCCGCCGTGGCGACGTTCTGCCACAACATTGCAAACGATTTGCCAATCACGGTCAACGACCCCGCGACGGAGCTGGAGCTGGTCTACATTGACGACCTTGTCGCGGAGCTGCTGGCAGCGCTGTCCGGCCGGGCGCACCGCTGCGATTATGACGGCCTGACGCCGGTGCCCGGCGGAGATTTCTGCTATGTACCAGTGACGCACCGCGTAACGCTGGGCAAGATCGTCGAGCTGCTGCATTCCTTTCGGGAGCAGCCGGAGACGCTGCTGCTGCCGGAAATTCCGGAGGGCAGCTTTGAAAAGAAATTCTACAGCACCTATCTTTCTTACCTACCGCCGGAGAAAATTTCGTTTCCGCTCAAAATGAACGTCGATGTCCGCGGCAGCTTCACGGAGCTGCTGAAAACGCAGAGCTGCGGGCAGTTTTCCGTGAATATCACGAAGCCCGGCGTCACCAAGGGCCAGCACTGGCACCACAGCAAGTGGGAATTTTTCATTGTTGTGGCAGGGCACGGACTGATCCGCGAGCGGCGGCTGGACGCGGACGAGGTTCTGGAGTTTGCGGTCAGCGGCGAGAAAATCGAGGCCGTCCACATGCTGCCGGGCTACACCCACAGCATCACGAATCTCAGCAAGACCGATGATCTGGTGACGCTGATGTGGGCCAACGAGTGCTTCGCCCCGCAGCACCCGGACACGTTCTATGAGGAGGTCTGACATGGAAAAACTCAAGCTGATGACGATCCTCGGCACGAGGCCGGAGATCATCCGTCTGTCCGCTACGATCCAGTGCTGCGACCGCTATTTTCAGCAGATTCTCGTCCACACGGGGCAGAATTACGACTACGAGCTGAATCAGGTGTTCTTTGAGGATCTGGGGCTTCGTGCGCCGGACTATTACCTGAATGCCGCCGGTGCAAACCTCGGCGAGACGATCGGCACGATTATCGCCAAAAGCTACGCTCTCATGCAGAAGGTCAGGCCGGACGCCGTGCTGGTGCTGGGTGACACAAATTCCTGCCTGTCCGTCATTGCCGCCAAGCGGCTTCACATTCCGATCTTCCATATGGAGGCCGGGAACCGCTGCTTCGACGAATGCCTGCCGGAGGAAACCAACCGCCGCATTGTGGATGTGACCTCCGATGTGAACCTCTGCTATTCCGAGCATGCAAGGCGCTATCTGAACGCCGCAGGGGTTCCCAAGGAGCGTACCTTCGTGGTGGGCAGCCCCATGGCGGAGGTGCTGCATCAGAATCTGCCGCAGATCGAGGCCAGCGACATTCACGCCCGGCTCGGTTTGGAAAAAGGCAAGTACATTCTGCTCTCCGCCCACCGGGAGGAGAATATCGACACGGAGGAGAATTTCCGTTCCCTGTTCACAGCGGTAAACGCCATGGCGGCGCAATACGACCTGCCGGTGCTGTACTCCTGCCACCCGAGAAGCCGGAAACGATTGGAGGAAAGCGGATTCCAACTGGACAGGCGCGTCATTGCCCACAAGCCGCTGGGCTTCCACGATTACAACTGCCTGCAGATGAACGCTTTCTGCGTCGTGTCCGACAGCGGCACCCTGCCGGAAGAGTCGAGCTTTTATCTGTCCGTGGGCAAGCCTTTCCCGGCGGTGTGCATCCGCACCTCCACCGAGCGGCCGGAGGCACTGGACAAGGGCTGCTTTGTCCTCTCCGGCATCCATACGGAGCAGCTCTTGCAGTCCATTGACTTGGCAGTGCAGATGCAGCAAAACGGCGAATTCGGCACACCTGTCCCTGACTATACCGCCGAGAATGTGTCTGTGAAGGTCGCGCGGATCATCCAGAGCTATACCGGCATCGTGGATCGTTTTATTTGGAGAAAATAGTATTTCCGTCCGGCAGTCCGTCCGAGTATCCATCTCGGGCGGGCTATTTTTTGCTTTTTCCGCGCTGCAGCGATGTTTCTGGGATATCCACGCAAAAATTTTTTTGGCTGGGTAAGTTGAAATGTATCGGAAATGTATTGTTCCTGTACCTGCAAATGTATCTTTTTTGGTATCGGGAGGGGCAGGCCGGGGCTATCGAAATGCTGCATAATTACCCCCGGATTCTGCGCCGGAATGTGACAACTTCAGGACAGTTTTGTATATGTTTTCATGTCGATGAATAGCGTTCCCCATGGCATCACGGAAATGTATCTTTTTCCGCATTCAATCGTCTCATTCTCGCCTCGTGAAAATGCACATTTTTGTTTTAATTTTATCTACTATTTTGTTGAAATCGCAAAAATTATGCTTGAATAATCGGATTTTTAGTGGTATGATACAAACGTAAGTACAACATACCCCTTTTCCGGCTTTCAATCCTTTTAAGTAACAGGATGGATAAATATGAGTATTTCTTCTAAAAAACCGCTTTACTATCAGTTAAAGCAGACATTACTGAAATGGATCGAGGGCGGCGACTATCCGCCCGGTTCGATCCTGCCGTCCGAAAAGCAGCTACAGGACTCCTTCGGCATCAGCCGCACGACCGTGCGCATGGCGCTCAAGGAGCTGGAGCAGGAGGGCTTCCTCGTCCGTAGTCCCGGCAAGGGGACATTCGTCGCCAGCATGAAGATCGAAAGCGGCCCGCGGCGCATTCTCAGCTTCACACAGGAGATGCTGAACATGGGCCTTCAGGTCAGCAATCAGGTCGTCTCCCTCGAGAAGGAGCTGCCGGTGATCCGCACGGCGAACAAGCTGCAGATCCCCCAGGACCAGCCCGTCTGGCGGCTCGAGCGCATCCGCATGGCGGACTCCGTCCCCATCGCCACGGAGGTCAACTATATCCCGGCTGCGCTTGTGCCCAACATGGAGGCGCAGCTTGCGCAGAACCAGTCGTTTTATTCCTGCCTTGAGGAGGAATAGCCCTGCTCCGCATATTCCTTCACCTTTTGAATCGCCATCTGCGCACTCCTGCCCGGACGATAGCCGTAGCTTAAATCCGAGAACAACGGTTCGTAGATTGGGGTTAGCTGCTGTGCGATTGCCTGCTGGATGATGCG
>NZ_DBFZUT010000054.1:0-10687 GCF_048519415.1 Faecousia sp.
GCGCGGGCTGGAGCAAAGATCGCGTTAAGATTTATAAAGGGAATTGAAAAATTGCTCCGATCGCGTTATTTTATACAAGGTCAGTTGTGTAAAATCAAATCAAATTGGAGGGGGCGGACAGAAATGCCGCATCGGAAAAGGATTTTACTCTCAGATGACAATGAGGGCTTCAGTACGCTGCTGTTGGAGTCCCTGCACGAGCACGGAGGCTTTCACGTGCTCCACGCGCGGGAGGAGCATGAGGTGATGGAGACGATTCAATGCCACAAGCCGCACATCCTTCTGCTGGACGATATGCTGCCGCATAAGGGCGGCCTTCATGTTCTCCGGCAGCTGCGGGAGCGTGGGCATCGGCTCTCGACGATCCTTATGACGGTCCTGCCGACGCAGAAGATCGTGCGGGACGCGACCGAGCTCGGCGCGTCCTATGTGTTCCCGAAGCCGTTTTCGTCACAGGCCATGATCGAGAAGATCCAGGAGCTGCTGAAGCATGCTCCTCCGACGAAGCATTGACGCGGTCGAAGCGCGATGAAATGAAAAAAGCAAGAGCCGCTGCGATGCAGCGGCTCTTGTCTGCTTTTTCGATTGGGGCGCGGCAGCTTTTTATCCCGGCGCAGCGGTCATTCCTCCCACAGCCGGCACCGGTCCGCGAGGAGCGAAAAGGAGAGCGTGTCTCCCTCTGCTGCCCGGACTCCCTCGGGCAGGACGACGCACAGAGGCGGCACGTCGGGCGCTTCCGCCGCACGCAGCACAACTGCGGTGGCGTTCAGATCACGGATGACACGGCTGACGCGCGCCGTATGGGTCCCGCCCTCCACGGTGATCGCGCCGTCGGGAACGGCGACGGTGGCGCGCTCGCCCACGGCGTGCAGCGGCAGAAGAATGTCCCAGCCGTCAAGGCGGATGCCGCCCTCGCAGCGGTGCGCCGGCAGGAAATTGCGGCAGCCGGTCAGCTGGGCCGCGCTCTGCGTGGCGGGATGGCGCACCAGCGTTTCCATGTCCGTTACGGAAGAGGAAACGCCGTTTTCCATCACGCAGACCTTTTGGCAGTTGCGGCAGCATTCCCCCGGGTCGTGGCTGACCCAGAGGATCGGGCCGCGAAAGCCCGCGAGCAGGTCGGAGAGCTCCAGCTCGAGGTTCCACTTGAGGTAGCTGTCGAGCGCGGAGAAGGGCTCGTCGAGCAGGATCGCCTGCGGCTCGGAGCAGAGGATGCGGGCGAGCGCGACGCGCTGCTGCTGCCCGCCGGAGAGCTGCGCGGGATACTTTTTCTCCAGCCCCTCCAGCCGGAACATCCGGAGCTTTTCCGCGGCCAGCGCGCGCTTTTCCGACCGGCTCCCCGCGCGGATGCCGCAGAGAATGTTCTGCTCAACGGTCATGTTGGGAAAGAGCGCGTACTGCTGGAAGAGATAGCCGACCCGGCGCTGCTGCGGCGTGAGGTCGGTCCTCTTTTCGCTGTCAAAGAGCACGCGGCCGTTGAGCACGATCCTGCCGCGGTCAGGCGTCATGATGCCGGCGATGCACTTGAGCGTCACGCTCTTGCCGCAGCCGGAGGCCCCGAGCAGCGCCAGCGTTTCGTCCGCTACCTCGAATTTCGATTGCAGACGGAACGCGCCAAGGCGTTTTTCAATATCAACATACAGGCTCATGCCTTCGCCCTCCTCGCACGGCTCGCGCCGCGCAGAAGGCTGCGGCGTTCAAGCATATTGACCGTCAGCAGCACGATGGCGGAGATCACGATGTTCACGGCGACCCACTTGTAGGCGAGCGCGTCGTTGTTCGTCTGCCAGAGCTGATAGACGGTGGTGGAGATGGTCGCCGTCCTGCCGGGCGTGTAGCCCGCGATCATGCTCGTCGCGCCGTATTCGCCGAGCGCGCGGGCGAAGGCGAGCACCGTGCCCGCCAGCACGCCCTGCCGGCAGCAGGGCATCCGAATACGCCAGAAAATGTAGGCGTTGGAGAGCCCGAGCGTCTGGCCGGAGTAGGCCAGCGTCTCGTCAAAGGCCTCAAAGGCTCCGCGCACCGTGCGGTACATCAGCGGGAAGATGACGACCGTGGTGGCGAAGATGGCGGACCACCAGGTCATGACCAGCTTGACGCCGAAGGTCTCGAGCACCCATGCGCCGATGACGCGCTTGGGCCCCAGCACGCGCAGCAGCAGATAGCCAACGACCGTCGGCGGCAGCACGAGCGGCAGCGTGAGCACCACATCGAGCACGCCCTTGATGAGCCGCGGGAGTTTGGCGATATAGTACGCGGCAAAGATGCCGGCGAAGAAGATGATGCCGGTGGAGATCGCCGCGATGCGCAGCGAGTTCCATAAAGGATACCAGTCCATAGGTGACCTCCGATGTTCAGACGTTGCAGAGACTCAGGCGAGCTCCACATACGCCGCGAGTGCGGCGTACAAGCGTTTTGCCGCAGGCAAAACCTTGGCGCGGACAGAATTTATTTTCGGCCGGGCAGGGAGAGATTCAGGGCTCCCGTTGGGCGGCAGCCCAATGGGATGATCGCCGCGATGCGCAGCGAGTTCCATAAGGGAAACAAATCCATAGGTGACCTCCGATGCAGCCGCCAGCGGCGGCGATTTCAAAGAGGGCCATTCTTAGCGTAAGAATGGCCCCCTTTGGATCCCCCAAGAAACGCAAGGGGCGCTGCCCCATGACCCCCGAACTGCGAAATTCAGCTTACCTTTTGGGGATCGTATGCGGGCGTCTTTCTTCGGAACGATTTGGCGTGCTTCTCTTTCCGCTCGGCCGCTGCTGCGCAGGCGGTACGAATTGCAAACCGATCAGATCGCGGGGCTGAAGCCGACGGACTCGAATACGGTCATAGCGGCATCGGTCTGGAGATAGGCGAGGAAGGCGCGCGCGGCGTCCTCCTTGTCCCCCTTGAGCACGGCGGCGGGATAGATGACCTGACCGCACATCTCGGCGGTGGCGCTGTCCGCGACCGTCAGACCGGCGGAGAAGGCGTCGGTGGCGTAGATGATGCCGCAGTCGGCGGCAGCCTCGCTCACCTGAGAGGTGACCTCCTTGACATTGTTGCCGTAGGTCAGCTTATCCGCGACGGCGGTCTCGTCAATGCCGTAGTAGTTGAAGATCTTCAAGGTGTACTGGCCCACGGGCACGTCACTGTTGCCGATGGCCAGCATCACATCTCCCCCCTTGAGCAGCTCGGCAAGCTGGTCAAAGCTCTCTATGCCCTTGGGGTTGCCCTCGGGAACGGCAAGCGTGACCTTGTTCTCGAGCAGGTCGATGCGGCTGCCGGTCACGATCCTGTCAAGCCCGTCGGGATTTTTCTCCGTGTTGCCGATGAGGCTGCCGTCGAGCGCGTTCATCTGCTTGGGAGCGGCGGAGATAAACAGGTCGCAGTCTGCGCCTTCCTTGATCTGGGTGAGCAGCTTGCCGGAGGAATCGAAGTTGTAGGTGATGGTGACCTCGGGCGCGGCGGTCTTGTAAAGCTCCGCGATCTCGGTCAGAGTCTCCGTCATGGAGGCGGCGGCGAACACGATCAGCTCGACCGGCTCGGCCTGCTCGGTCTGGGGATCGTCGGTCTGGGTGGTGTCGGGGGCCGTGTCCTTCTGGCCGCAGGCGGTCAGCGCGAGCGCGAGGGAGAGCGCGAGGAGCAGAGATACGAGCTTTTTCATGGGTTTCTTTTTCCTTTCAAAATAGTTCTCTATCGTTATCCTTCGTGAAAGATAATGAATGGTCAAAGCTTCGCGCCCGCAGGCGCGAAGGATTTATTTTCCGAACGGACAGACCGGATACCGGCACGGCTTGCAGCCAAGGCACAGCCCGCCCTCGCCCATGGCGGCGATATCGGCGCGCGTGACGGGAACGTCCGCCGCGACCTTCGGCAGCACTAGATCAAAGACCGTCGCGCCCGCGTACATCACGCAGCCGGGAAGACCCATGACGGGCGTACCGTCGTCAAAATAGCCGAGCAGGAACATGGCGCCGGGCAGCACCGGCGCGCCGTAACAGACAATGTCCGCGCCCGCAGCCCTGATGCCGCCGGGCGTGTTGTCGTCGGGATCGACGCTCATGCCGCCGGTGCAGAGGATCATATCGGGCTTCCTTTCACGCATCGCAAGCACCGCGTCACGCACATTCTCCACGCCGTCGCCGGAGTAGACGACCTCGAGCGTTTCGATGCCGTAGGTCCTGAGCTTGTCGATCACGACCGGCGTGAAGGTATCCTGAATGAGACCCTTTTTCACCTCGCCGCCGGTGGCGACGATGCAGGCGGTCTTACGCACATAGGGCTTGAGCGCAAGCAGAGGCTCGCCGCCCGCGGCCCGCTCGGCCTTTTGGAGCTTTTCCTCGGCGATGATGAGCGGGATGACGCGCATCCCCGCGAGCTTGTCGCCCGCGCGCACCGCCGTGCCGCCCTTGCGTGTGGCGATCATCACCTCGTCTTGACTGTTCACGGCGATGAGCCGTTGGGAATCGACCAGAAACACGCCGTCGCAGGCGGCCTTCAGCTCGATCTTGCCCTCCTTGACCTCGCTGCGGAGCATATTCTCCTGCCCACAGAGGGTGAGCAGACGCTCCGCCGCGTCGTTTTCATGCACCATGCCGAGCGTCATCTCCCAGACGTAGAGGTGCTCCTTGCCCATGCTCAGCAGCACGGGGATGTCCTCCTCCGTCACGACGTGGCCCTTGCGGAAACGCGCGTCCTTATACTTGTCCTTGATGATCTGCGTCATGTCGTGGCAGAGGACATGACCCACCGCGTCCTCGGTTCGAATGAGCTTCATTTCAGCACCTCAATCTCGTCTCCGGCCTGCACGCGGCCCTCTTTGACCACGACGGCAAAAATGCCCTCGGTCGGCATCACGCATTTGCCGGTCGCGCGCTTGATCTCGCAGTCGTTGTGACACTGCTTGCCGATCTGCGTGACCTCAAGCTCCGTCTCGCCCACGCGCAGGCGTGTGCCGACAGGGAGCGTTCTGAGCTCGATGCCGCGGGTGTTGATGTTCTCGGCGAAGATGCCTGAGTCCAGCGCGATGGGGCAGACGGCGCGCATCGTGTCCACGCTCTCCTCAGCCAACAGGCTGATCTGGCGGTGCCAGTCGCCCGCGTGGGCGTCGCCCACGATGCCGTGACGGAGCTTCAGGTCGATATAGGGGACCTCGTGCTTGCGCACCCCTTTTTTTTCGCTGATGTTGACTGCGGTCACCTGTGCCATTTCTTCATTCCTCCGCTTCATAAACGCCGCTCTTTCCGCCTTCCTTATAAAGGAGGCGGATGCCGTCGATGCGCATATCGCGCTGTACGGCCTTGCACATATCGTACACGGTCAGCGCCGCGACGCTCACCGCCGTCAGCGCTTCCATTTCAACGCCTGTCTCGCCATGGCAGCGGACCTCGCTGCGGATGTGCAGGGCGGCTTCTTCCATTTCAAATGAGATGTCCACCTTCGTGAGCAGCAACGGGTGGCACATCGGGATCAGCTCACTGTTCTTCTTCGCCGCCATGATGCCCGCGACCTGCGCGACCGCCAGCACATCGCCCTTGCCGATGGAGCCCTCGCGGATCCTGTCCATCGTCGCCTTTGCCATGCGGACCGTCGCGGCGGCGCGCGCCACGCGATAGGTCTGCGCCTTTTCGCTCACGTCCACCATGCGGGCGCGGCCCTGTTCGTTAAAATGCGTCAGCTCCATCTTCATCCTCCGATCGCAAACATCCCGCGGTGCGTCTCTGTGACGCCGGTCTCGTCCATGCGGTGCCGTGCCAGCTTCATCAGGATGCCCCGGCGGATGGCCGCTTCCAGCTCCGCGCTGGAAAGACCGCGCAGCGCGAGCTCCGCGTCCGAGTGCAGGCAGGGCTTGAGCTTCCCGTCCGCCGTGATGCGTATTCTTGTGCAGTCCGCGCAGAAGGCGCAGCTCATCGGCTCGATCAGTCCGACCGTCCCTGCCGCTCCCGGCAGGAGGTACAGCTGCGCGACGCCGCTGCGGCCTGCGGGACGCAGCTCCGGCACGCGGGAGAGGACCTCCTGCGCGGGCAGAAAGCGCTCCGGCGGCCACGCCGCGCACACGCCCATCGGCATCAGCTCGATGAACCGCACCTGCCACGGCTTTTTCGCCGTCAGGCGAACAAAGTCGCCGATCTCATCGTCATTCATGCCGCCGAGCAGCACGCAGTTGAGCTTGATGTTCTCAAAGCCCGCGCGCTCCGCCGCCTCGATGCCGCGCAGCACGTTTTCCAGCTTACCTGTGCGCGTGATCTCGCGGTAGCGCTCCGGTCGGAGCGTATCAAGACTGATGTTCAGCCGGTCCACGCCGGCTGCCTTCAGCGGCGCGGCCAGCTGTTCCAGCCGCGTGCCGTTCGTGGTCAGGCAAAGCTCCTCGATCCCGGGAACTGCGCGCAGCATGGCGCACAGCTCTACGATCCCGCGCCGGACCAGCGGCTCGCCGCCGGTCACGCGGAGCTTCGTCACGCCGAGCGCCGCGGCGGCCGCCGTGAAGTCCCGCAGCTCCTCAAAGGAGCACAGCTCCTCGTGTCCGCGCTTGCAGACGCCCTCCTCCGCCATGCAGTAGCGGCAGCGAAGGTCGCAAAGCTCCGTCACCGACAGCCGCAGATAACGGATATTCCTGCCAAATGTATCTTCCATAGGGCGCCGATCCTTTCGTTTGCACCCATTGTAGCATTTTCATCCCGGTCATTTCAAATCGAACGTGCGATATTATCGGATTTTCGATTGGTATTATCGGATTATTCTTGACAAAATATCACGCGGGCGCTATGCTGACGGTAAAAGGGGGCGTGCGCCGTGGTGGATGGAAATATCATATTGTCGGTCGCGAAGGCGATGGAGCTGCTGCAGCTTCTGAGCCGGTCGAAAAAGCCGCTGTCGCTCAAGGAGCTGTCGGCGCAGTGCGGCTATCCGAAGAGTACCGTGTTCGGCCTTCTGACCACCATGCGGACGTATGACGTGGTCACGCAGACGCCCGACGGAAAGTATTCGCTCGGGCTGCGCCTGTTTGAATACGGCCGCCAGGTCGAGCGTTCGTGGGATATTTCCCTTGTGGCGCGGCCCTACATGGAGCATCTCTGCCAGCAGACGGGAGCCTCCGTCGTGCTCTCCGTGTGCGAGGGCGGCAGCGTCGTCACGCTCGATCAGGCGGAAACGCGCGGCGGGCTGCACATCGTGTCCGACGTCGGCTCCCGCCTGCCCCTCTACTGCACGTCGCAGGGCAAGGTGTTTCTGGCGAATATGTCCCGCGCGGGCGCCGAGGCGCTGCTGCGCGCGCAGCCCATGACGCAGTTCACGCCGCACACCGTCACCGACCCGTCCGCCCTGATGCGGGAGATCGAGACCTGCCGCGCGAACGGCTACGCCATCGAAAACGGCGAGTACAAGATCGGCCTGCGCTCTGTCTCCGCGCCGGTCTACACCGTGGAGGGCAAGGCGGCCTACGCCGTGGGCGTGATCGGTATGTTCCGCAGCCCACATTCCGAGGAATTCCACGCCGCCGTGGAGCAGGTCTGCGTCACGGCTTCCATGATCTCGACCGCATTGGGCTATCGAAAGCAGGAGGAAACGCTATGAGCTACACAGCATCCGTCATCACCGTCAGCGACCTTGGCAGCCGGGGGCTTCGGCAGGACACCAGCGGCCCCGCCGTCCGCGCCATGCTGGAGGACGCGGGCTTCACCGTCGTTCACACGGCCATTGTGCCGGACGAGCGCGGGCAGATCAGCGCGCTGCTCCGCGCCTGCGCCGACGAGAAAAGGATCGATCTCATCCTGACCACCGGCGGCACAGGGCTTTCCCCCCGTGACGTCACGCCGGAGGCGACTGCCGACGTGCTGGAGCGGGAGATCCGCGCCATTCCCGTGGCCATGTGGGTGGAGGGGCTGAAGGTCACGCCCAACGCCATGCTCTCCCGCGCCGTCGCCGGTACGCGCGGCAGCAGCCTTATCGTCAATCTGCCGGGCTCGGAAAAGGCGGCGCGCGAAAATCTCGCTGCCGTGCTCAGCGCGCTGGAACACGCCCTGCACATGATCGCCGCCGAGGGTCACGGCTGAGCCGCCGTCCGCAGACGGCGTGACGGACTTCGTGCGCGAATACGCCCTTGCCTCCGGCGATTCGTACTGTGACTGCGGCTATAAAAAGAAAGCGCAGACCCGCGGGCCTGCGCTTTTTATCGACGGTTGAAAATACAGGTGGGGGAGATTCAATGTGTGCCGGCGTTGGCGGCGAGCATCTGCCAGACGATGGCGAGCTTATCGGAGCTTGCGAGGACATAGGCGAGGATGAAGGCGAACCAGAGCTTGCCCATATTCTCCTCTGCCTTGCTGAGAAAGAACAGGTAGCAGGCGTAGGCGACCGCGTCGATGAGCAGCGCGATGATGAGAACGGCGAGGAAGCCGGCTTCGGACGCTTCAGCCGAGCCGGTGTAGAGACAGAGGAGCGCATAGTATGAAAAGGTGACGCAGAAGGGCCATTTGAGCTTGCGCCAGTCGTGGATGCGATTCGTGTTTCGTGCCATGTTCGTTCCGCCTTTTTTCTGAAATTGCGTCCAGTATACCGCGGACGCGGCGAAAAAGCAAGCAGGGCACAAAAACTTGACATCCCTTTTGCGCTCGGGTATGATAAAAAAGATTTCTAAAAAAGGAGCACCCTTATGAATAAGGACCTGGAGCAGGCGAAGGCGCTGCTTGAAAATAATGAGGAATACACCTGCGCTGCCTGCCGGGCGGGGGAGAGCTTTGCCTCCGAGGAGCACGGCATCCGCCCGCTGATGCGCTGGCTGAACGAGGGAACGGACCTCTCCGGCGCGTCGGCGGCAGACCGCATCGTCGGCAAGGCGGCGGCTTTTTTGTATGTATTGCTGGGCGTTCGGACGGTCTACGCGCCGCTTATGAGCGTCCCCGCGCGGGAAACGCTGCGCGCCCACGGCATCGAGGCGATCGCGGACGCGGTCGTGCTGGCCATCCGCAACCGCACGGACACGGGCTTCTGCCCGATGGAGAGCGCGGTATGGGACATCTCCGATCCGTGCGAGGCCAAGGCGGCGCTGGAACGGAGAATTTCCGAGATGATGGCAAAGAAATAGACACATTTACCTGCTAAGCTTACGAAAGAAACCGAGGAACAGGAGACGCCTATGCGAAAGAAATTACTTGTGATCCTGCTGCTGCTCGTGGTGCTGATCGTTTTGGTCGTGACGCGCTGCGGCGGGAAGAAAGACCAACAGAACGATCCGGCGGACGGCCAGGGCTTTGCGCAGCAGAGCGGCAAGGCGGAGCTGCCCGCGGAGCTGAAGCTCGGCGTGGTGACGGAGACGGAGAGCGGCGCTATGCAGCTCGAGGTCGAGCAGAACGGTGAGAAGACCGTGTATGTCTTTTCGGATATTACGATCAACGACTGGTATGTTCCGGCGGTAAATTATGTTGTGACGAACGGCCTGATGAGCGGCACGGACGTCGGCGGCGGGCTGAGCCTTTTCCGCCCGAACTATGGCATGACCCGCGCGCAGCTTGCCATGATCCTCTATCGGTTTGCCGGCGGCGAGCCGGTCGCTGCGCCGCGCCATACCTACGGCGATGTGTCAAGCGGCGAGTGGTATTATGACTGCGTGAACTGGGCGGATACCAACGGCTACATCAAGCCGGAGAGCACGGACAGCTTCGGCGTGGAGGCGTACTGCTCGTGCGAGGAGGTGCTTGCCGTGCTGCACCGTCTGGCGGGCAGCCCAGAGTCCAATGCGTCTCTGGAGGACTATCCCTACGCGCCGAAGGTCAGCGAGACGAACCTGAGCGCGGTGCGATGGGCGTGGGAAAAGGGCCTCATCGCGGAGGATGAGTGCGTCTGGTACCCGACGCAGGCGGTCTCCCGCGCGCAGATCGCGCTGCTGCTGATGCGCTACGACCAGCTGATCGGCGCGTCCGGCGAGGCGGCGTGAAGCGTTGCAGAAGGGTGGTATAAGTGCGGCTAATAATAGAAGCGATTTGCTGCGGGAAACGAGATGGGTGAAATCGTCGAAACCTGTTGACAAACCGCAAAACCCGTGGTAATCTATCACATGTTCCGCGGTTGGAGCGTGTACCTTGTAAATTAAACAACGAAGAACAAAGAA
Organism: Faecousia sp.; assembly: GCF_048519415.1. NCBI lineage: Bacteria > Bacillati > Bacillota > Clostridia > Eubacteriales > Oscillospiraceae > Faecousia > Faecousia sp. Next base: position 10,088 of record NZ_DBFZUT010000054.1, read on the forward strand.
GCACCAGATATGAGGTGTCTGAAAAGACATCGAGCTTGCTCTGAAGTGGTTTAGTCAATTACACGGAGGGGCAAGGATAAAAAGTTTTGCAAGCTATGACAAATAGCTCGATAAAGGTTTGAACAGCGAGAGCTGTTTAGATACCATTTTATTGAGAGTTTGATCCTGGCTCAGGACGAACGCTGGCGGCGTGCTTAACACATGCAAGTCGAACGAGAATCTGTGGATCGAGGATTCGTCCAAGTGAAGCAGAGGACAGTGGCGGACGGGTGAGTAACGCGTGAGGAACCTGCCTTTCAGAGGGGGACAACAGTTGGAAACGACTGCTAATACCGCATGATACGTATTGGGGGCATCCCTGAGACGTCAAAGATTTATCGCTGAAAGATGGCCTCGCGTCTGATTAGCTGGTTGGTGAGGTAACGGCCCACCAAGGCGACGATCAGTAGCCGGACTGAGAGGTTGACCGGCCACATTGGGACTGAGATACGGCCCAGACTCCTACGGGAGGCAGCAGTGGGGAATATTGGGCAATGGGCGCAAGCCTGACCCAGCAACGCCGCGTGAAGGAAGAAGGCTTTCGGGTTGTAAACTTCTTTT
>NZ_DBFZUT010000055.1:0-3887 GCF_048519415.1 Faecousia sp.
TCAGCTCTACCGCTGCCTTGGTCAGTGCCTCAGCCCGCTCATCCTCCGTCATGCCCGGGCGACAGAAGCTCTCAAACTTCATTTGAAGCGCCGCGAGGGAGTAGACTTCCTCGGTAAAATCCATCTGGATACGGCGCAGCACCTCGTCAAGCGAGTTATCCCCCACCGTCTGCGCGATGGTATGCCGTACGCTGCGCAGCGCCGACCGCTTTTCGCGATAGAGGATGTACGCCTTTGCCACCTCATAGTATCCGCGCTCCATGAGCGTCCGCTCCACCTCATCCTGCACACGCTCCACGGTGAGCGGCGCTGCGGCGGCGAGGTTGTCGAGAACGGCGGTGAGGATCTCATTCAGCTCTCTGCTCCCGATCTCCCTTCCCTGCCCATCAAACGCTTTTTTCATGGCGTTGAAAACTTTCTCCTGTTGAAAAGGAACAGACTTCCCGTTTCGTTTTCTGATCTCCATTTCGATCCTCTCATCTTCTCCGGTCACTTCTCATGTCCTTTTGGGCAAAGAGCGGGCAAGCGCAGTATCACGCTTGCCCGCTCTGTTTTTGAAAGCCGGTTTTCCTGCAGCCGACGCGGCGGGGCTGTTTGTTGTCTGTTGTCTTGGTTTTGGCTTTCCTGCCAGTTACTTCATAGATTCCAGAATAGCGTCCGCCAGTGCTTCCAGCTCAGTGCGCTTGTCCGTGCCCATGGACGAGGCGAGGCTGAGCCGTTCGTTGAGCACCGTCATGTTCTTGAGCTCATCGTTGACGAATTTCTGCATGAGGTCGCCGGACTTCACCGCCCACGAGCCGTTTTCAATGATGGCAAAGGTGCGGTTTTGCAGATTCAGTGCCTTCATATCCATGAGGAAATCGTGCATGGCGGGATAGATGCCGAGGTTGTAGGTCACAGAGGCCAGAACGATGTGGCTGTACTTAAACGCCTCGGAGATCAGTTGGGAGACATGGGTGGAGGACACGTCGTACAGTGCCACACGGCTCATGCCCTTGTCGCAGAGCGACGCCGCCAGCGCCTGCGCCGCGTTCTCCGTGTTGCCGTACATAGAGGCGTAGACGATGAGCACGCCCTGGGTCTCAGGGGCATAGCGGCTCCATGTATCGTATTTTTCGATGAACCAGCCCAGATCCTTGCGCCACACGGGGCCGTGGAGCGGGCAGATGTACTTGATCTGATCCAAAACGCCGCCGGCCTTTTTCAGCAGGAGCTGGATGTGGGGGCCGTACTTGCCCACGATGTTGGTGAGGTAGCGGCGGGCGTCGTCCAGCCAGTCCCGCTCGAAGTCCACCTCGTCGGCAAACAGCTTGCCGTCCAGCGCGCCGAAGGTGCCGAAGGCGTCGGCGGAAAAGAGGACGCCGTCGGTGACGTCGAGGGTCACCATGGCCTCCGGCCAGTGCACCATAGGCGCGCCCACAAAGGTGACGGTGTGCTTGCCGAAGGAGAAGGTGTCGCCCTCCTTCACCTCGATGCACTCATGTCCGTCCACATGGAAGCCGAACTGCCGCATGAGCATGAAGGCCTTCTCGTTGGAGATCAGTTTCACCTTGGGATGGCGCAGCAGGATCTCCTCGATGCAGGCGGCGTGATCCGGCTCCAGATGGTTGACCAGCAGGTAGTCCAGTTCGCGGCCATCCAGCACATACGCCAGATTTTCCAAAAGCTGGCGGCAGGCAGACCAGTCCACCGTGTCAAAGAGCACCGTCTTTTCATCCAGCAGGCAGTAGGAGTTGTAGCTTACGCCCCGGGGAATGGGAAAGCAGTTTTCAAACAGGGCCAGGCGATGGTCGTTGGCGCCCACCCAGTAGAGGTCGTTCGTTACTTTACGCACGCAATACATCTTATCTTACCTCCTTCACGGCTCAAGCCTTTACAAATTGATCCTTCGTCTCCGCGCACTCGGGACACACCCACTCGGCGGGAAGCTGCTCAAAGAGCGTACCGGGCGCGATCTCGCCGTCCTCGTCGCCCAACTCCGGCACATACTCGTAGCCGCAGCCGCTGCAGACGTAGCGGTCGCCGATGGGGGCGGGCTTCGGCGGCTTGGGCCGCTTCATCTTTACCATGGGCGGCGCGGGCAGCTTTTCGCCGCTATCCAGCGCAGCGGTGAGCAGGGGCAGGATCTCCTCCACATCGCCCACGATGCCGTAGTCGCAGTTCTTGAAGATAGGCGCGTTACCGTTCTTATTGATGGCCACGATGGTGGAGGCGTCCTTGATACCCTTGAGGTGCTGGGACGCGCCGGAGATGCCGCAGGCGATGTACAGATTGCCGGTAAACTTCTGCCCGGACATACCCACATAGCGGTTCAGCGGCAGATACTTGAGGGTCTCCGCCACGGGACGGGAGGAGCCGATGGCCGCGCCAGCGGCCTTTGCCAGCGACTCTACCAGTTTCATGTTCTTTTTCTCCCCGATGCCCTTGCCCGCGGAGACCACCCGCTCCGCCTGCGGGATGGGCGTATCCATGGGGATGCCCACGGAGAAGTCGTGGCCGTCCTTCTTCAGCGCCGCTACAAGGTCAGCCACCTGCTGGGCGGCATCCCCCTCCCGGAAGATGGTGCGCTTGCGGATGCCGGTGATGGGCGCGGGTTTCTTGGCCGCCGAACGGCTCTCGCCGCCGGAGCTCTTGCCCAGCCTGCCCACCAGATGAGAGGCGATGACCACCCGCTGGATCTCGTTAGTGCCTTCGTAGATGGTGGTGATCTTGGCGTCGCGGTAGGCCCGTTCCACCTCCATGCCCTTGAGGAAGCCGCTGCCGCCGTGGATCTGCAAGGCATCGTTGGTGACCTCCAGCGCGATGTCCGATGCGTACATCTTCGCCATGGCGGACTCCATGCCGTAAGGCGCGTGCTGCTCCTTCAGCTCCGCCGCGGAGTAGATAAGGAACCGGGCGCAGCGCAGCTTGGTGGCCATATCCGCCAGCTTGAAGGCGATGCTCTGCTGGGCCGCGATGGGCTTGCCGAACTGGATGCGCTCCTTGGAATAGCTCAACGCGTGCTCAAACGCGCCCTGGGCGATGCCCAGCGCCTGCGCGGCGATGCCGATGCGTCCGCCGTCCAGCGTGGACATGGCAATCTTGAAGCCCTCGCCCTCCTTGCCCAATAGGTTTTCCTTGGGGACCTTCACGTCGTTGAAGATCAGCTCCGCCGTGGAGGAGGAGCGAATACCCATCTTGTCATAGTGGTCGCCGAACTCAAAGCCCTTCCAGCCCTTCTCCACGATGAAAGCGGAGATGCCCCGGGTGCCGATGTCCGGCGTGGTGACGGCGAAAACCACATAGGTGTCCGCCTTAGGGGCGTTGGTAATGAAGATCTTGCCGCCGTTGAGGAGGTAGTAGTCCCCCTTATCCAGCGCCGTGGTCTCCGTGCCGCCGGCGTCAGAACCGGCGTTTGGCTCCGTCAGGCCGAAGGCGCCGATCTTCTCGCCCTTGGCCAGCGGAACCAGGTATTTCTTCTTCTGCTCCTCGGTGCCGTAGGCGAAAATAGGCCATGAGCCGAGGGAGACGTGGGCGGAGAGGATGACGCCCGCACCGCCGTCCACACGGGCCAGCTCCTCCACCGCGATGGCGTAGCTCAGGGCGTCCAGACCGGCACCGCCGTACTCCTTGGGGAAGGGAATGCCCATCCAGCCCAGCTTACCCAGCTTCTTGACAGCCTCCTCGGGAAACTCATTGTTCTGATCCATCATAAACGCGAGGGGCTTGATCTCCTCCTCCGCAAAGCTCCGGATCTTCGCGCGCAGCTCTTCGTGCGCCGCCGTGGTTTGAAACAGCATACGGGTACCTCCTCTTAAAATTTTACAGCTCGCTTGTATCTTGGGGATCGGATCCGCCGGTCAGCAGCCTGCGCAGGCTCACGGCGCGGAACGCCTCGTCCTGCTTTC